>WRDC01000075.1 GCA_009783635.1 Methanimicrococcus sp.
CCGAATTCTGATAATGACCCGTGCCGGGGCCGCCGCCGTTGGGGTCGTAGATGATAAGATAGTTCAGCCGCACCGGCAGCACTGCGGGGGTATTCACCGAGTAGATCAGCGGACTGCCATCCGAATCGCACACGATCTGCCCTATAGGATCGCCGGTCGCGTTGTTATACATGAACTCGTTGAAGTTTTCCGTCGACGTATTGCCCGTGCTGTAGGCGTAGCAATTGAAACTCCCGGGCAGTGTGAGAGTATTCACCTGATTGGTGGTTCCCGCTTTGAATATCTCGATGTCGCGGTCATATCCAACGGCTACGCTGATGTTGTTGTTCACAAAGAACCCATCTACGGTCACCGCATGAATAGCGGGCAGATTCCCACCCGAATACGCTTTCACCGTTGCTGTGCTGTCAATGGTAATGTCAGCGCCGGAACCGCTCATCAGATCATAGCCACCACCGATACCTGCTCCCCAATAAGAGGTTGCCGTCACCACTGCGTTATCGGCAATTGTTATGGTACCGCCGGAACCGCCGGAACCGCCGCTGCTACCACCGCCACCGATACCTGCTCCTTGATAGAAAGAGAGTGCCTTCACCACTGCATTATCGGCAATTGTTATGGTACCGCCGGAACCACCACTGCTACCGTAACCACCACCGATACCTGCTCCATAATGAGAAATTACACTCACTGTGCCACCGGTAATTGTTATGGTACCGCCGGAACCACCACTGCTACCGTAACCACCACCGATACCTGCTCCATAATTATTAGAGATTGCCGTCACCACTGCGTTATCGGCAATTGTTATGGTGCCGCCGGAACCGCCGCCACTGCTCTTACCGGAACCACCACCGATACCTACTCCAAACCGAGAGGTTGCCGTCACCACTGCGTCATCGGCAATTGTTATGGTGCCGCCATCACCGCCGTTGCCATACATACCGGAACCACCACCGATACCTGCTCCCCAATCAGAGGTTGCCGTCACTGTGCCACCGGTAATTGTTATGATACCACCGGAACCGCCGCCGCTGCCAACCATACCGTAACCACCACCGATACCTGCTCCATCAGTAGAGGTTGCCGTCACTGTACCACCGGTAATTGTTATGGTACCGCCGGAATCGCCGCTGCTCATCATAACGTAACCACCACCGATACCTGCTCCCTCTCTAGAGGTTGCCGTCACTGTGCCACCGGTAATTGTTATGGTGCCGCCGGAACCGCCGCTGCCAATCATAACGAAACCACCACCGATACCTGCTCCATCAGTAGAGGTTGCCGTCAGCGAACCTATACTGCTGCCCGGTATCGTTGCACTGTCAATCCGAATCGTCGCGATATCCGCGCCGCCTCTATCGGGCACCAATACGCCGCCGCTGATGGTATTGTCGCCCGCCAGCAGCAAATCAACATCCGCATTTCCTTGCAGGTCGAAGTTGCCCGTCATCGTGATGTCGTCAATAATAATACTCGTTGTCACACCTGTGTTCACCACGATGCCCCGCACCGAGTGCGTGCCGCTCTGCCATATGCGGTAGGCAACAGGTTCCGTAGACGTGGGCGCGTCTTGTTTGATGGTCAAAATCCTCGTTGCTGCGTTGTACTCGTAATACGATGACCACGCCGCGTCCGTCAGTGACCCGTCACTGTCAGCGAGGTCGATGTCCGCCCACGCAGAGGGCAGGGACATTATGAAAGCCGCGCCGGTATAGCCGCCACTGTCCCCGCCGCCGGTTGTCGTTGTTATCTCCGCCGGAACAAAGCCCACCGGCAACCGCATACCGCCGTTAATGTTTTCAACAGAACCGTTTGCTGTAACGATAAGAGTACCGGTGAATGCCATGATCGGATTACTTCTCCAATCGATAGCGAACTTGTTCTCGCCGGTCACGGACATGGGAAGCAGGTATTCTGCGCTGTCTGTCAAAGAGGAAGCCAAGCCGGCGATATAATTGCCGGGTTCAAGGTTTTCAAAGATGTATGTACCGTCCCAATCCGTTTGTGTTTGAGCGATATGGACGGTTAAATCATTCGCCGCGTAGAGATAAACAGGATATCCGGCCAAAGGTTGCTCGCCGGTGTCATAGAATCCGTTCCAATCGGTTGGTAGCATACCGTTGCCGTCAACCCATAAAAAGCCGGAGATGCTGCCGGTACCCGTTTCGATCTCACTTGACGAGGAGCCGTCAGCGGCGACAAGATGAGCGGGAAGGATTGCAAAAAGAAGTGCGAATACGACAAAAAGAGTGAGGAATTTTTTCCCCGATGCTTTCCAATTTTCCGCGCTTAAATCGGGAAACAATGGTTTTTTTACAGCGCTTACTGTCTTATGTTCTTTTTTTCGCTGCTCGCCGCTCACTGTGAACAAGCGGTCTGTCACTACATTATGCATAAATATTTTCCTCCATAACCGAAAAACAAGTCTACCAATAACAAAACATACAAAGTTGTTGATTCGTAAAAAAAATGTGATTTGTGATATCCAATACTATCATAAATTAATTGCTAATAGGTATAATATAGTATAAATAATTTATTGAAGAATTATATAATGGCGTGATTATGAATAAACAGAGAAACATAGTTAGATAATAAACCACTTACTGCAATTGTTTTTATTTTAAAAACCCGAAAAAAAGATAAAAAACAGTAAAAAGTCCTGATAAAATGTTAAAATGTAAAAAAGATAAAAGAAAAAAGATAAAAAAGGTAAAAAGAAAAAAGATAAAAAAGGTAAAAAGGAAACAAAAAATGATTGGAAGAATCACTTTTTGAATTCGGTATAGCCGCACTTTCCGCAAGCGTTTCTATTCTTGTGTTCGGACAAAAAGACGCCGGGGCCGCATTTCGGACAGAACTTGTGCGTGCGCGTGATTTTATTGCCTTCGACTTTGTAATAATCTTTCACTGCCATGTCACTCACTCCGCGGACTCTTCCGACGAATCCTCGTCGGCTTCTTCTTCTGCCGCGTCTTCATCGGCGGCTTCTTCTGCCGGTTCTTCAGGCATTGTGTTTCTCAAAAGGACGTGGGCATGCTCGATCTGTTTCATGCGTTCTTCGGATTGGTACACTTTCGCGTAACCCTTGGCGACCGAGTGGCCGAATTCGGATTCCATTTTCTGAACGATAACCAGATTCACGTCTTTGTTCAAGAGCGCGGCAAGTTTCTTTCTGACATCTGCGCGTGACGGGGTCGGACCTTCATATTCAACGGTGAAATCCAGTTCGCTCCGGTTTAACAATTTGTTTTCTAAGTCTTTAACGATTTTAATTTCCATAATCTGTGCCTCCGATATCAATTCCTGATTGACGGTCGGATATAACGGCTTCAAAAGGTTATCATCAGTTATAACCTTTTTGTCAAAGAGTTTAGCACGAAAAGTCTTAAGTTCTGCGCCACGCCTGACTCTGACCATTTTCGTGACGTCACGAAAATGGTCATTCGGGTCGTAGCCGGTCGATTCACAAGATATGAGGGCTTTCTTTAGAACGGTTTGGAAAGAGGGCGCGCCGGCCAAAATAAGAATCGTCAGCGGGACGTTTGGCGCCGCGCCCGGCGCTGACCATTTTCGTGACGTCACGAAAATGGTCATTCGGGTCGCAACCGATCGATTCGCAAGATATGGCGGCTTATTTTGATGACGGTAATTTCCCGGATTGTTTTGCGATCTTTTTATCTTCAGATTTAACGCGCCGCTCTAATTTTTTAATATCTTCTTCGGGTGGAAGGTCTTCCGGTTTAATTCCTCGCTGACCAAGCATATCACGAACAGTCTCATTGTTTTGGATATGCTCCGCTGCAATTGCGGGCTCTTTCGTGAGGTCTTCTTGAATGACATTATAATTTGTAATTTCAGTTGCCAAATTCTTGGCCGCAATGACCAGAGTCGGTAAAAAGTCAGCCAATGATCGCGTTTGAATAATACCGTATTTGTCCTTCATTGCTTGAGTTGTGTGACCTCCGAAAAGAGCCGCGTCACCCATTGAACGGATTCTTCCGAAACCCGCGGAATCGACACCCCGTTCATATATATTTTGGGAAAGAGTTTTTTCAGCCTCTTTCAGCTGTTCCCTTGCTTCAACCCTTTCTTGAAGGCGCATTCTGTCTTCGATTAATTCTTGTTTACGAGTTTGGATGGCAAAATAACTCTGCGCGAAGGCAATACTTTCTTTACGCGGATCTCCGTTTTGAGAAATCAAGTAACAAGCATATCTCGTGAGCATAAAATCATCAACGGAACGTTCTGCGCCGCTCCCGACCCTGACCATTTTCGTGACGTCACGAAAATGGTCATTCGGGTCGCAGCCGGTCGATTCACAAGATATGATGGCTTTCTTCAGAACTGTCTGAAAATTTTCCCACCGAGAATAATCAAGCAATTCCATAAGGTCACGAGCAAACCAAAACTCTATATTTTCATCAGGTGTGCGCTGACTGATTGAATCGAAACTTTTTGTCATCTGTCTGACTTCGTCTTTTTTCATTGTAAAAACTCCTCCTGATTTACTTCATATATATCTATATTAATTTCTTACGATTTTACAAAAAACGGAGGGGAGTTTCCGTGCGGGATAGAAAGATGACGCGCATGAAGCGCAGGCCCAAATAATAATGTGACCATTTTCGTGACGTCACGAAAATGGTCATAAAAAACAGTTGATTTAAAACGCATGAAAATTTGCGGCCTTCGTTTCGATGCGCTTCCGCCTTATTTTTTTTTGAAAAGGGCGGTTAAAAACTCTTCCAATTCCGCCGGCAAAACCGCTTGGAACGCACGGCGGGCCATATCACCCGTTTTGATGTTTTTGGCATTCTTTTCGGTGAAAATGATTTTGAGCATATCGTTCATTTCTTCTTTTTTCTCTTTTGTCACTTCGACGCAAACCAAACCTTCATCGGGCTGGCCGTAAAGAACAAAAGAGCCGACATCGCAAAGCGCGATGACGGGAATGGTGGCCAAATCTTCCTCGCCGTCAACACAGATACAAATATGCTTTTCGGAAGAGGTCAGAGCGTCTTTGATGGCGAGGACCATTTCGCCCGAAATCGTACCGGCCGGATTCCTGACATCGATATTGACATAATCGGCACGGGTCGTTACAGCGGCAATCGACTTAGAAACGGCTGTCCGTTTTGTATTCTGATCGATAAAACAGAGGCGTGGGCGAGCGCCGGCTTTGAAAAGATTGTATGTCGTCACGTCGCCGACCGCGATAACGGAGGACTCGTCGAGGCGGTCTTTAAGCTGATCGATGACGGAGGGGTGGTTTCCCGGATAGAGCTTCCCGTACGGTTTTTTCAGACGCGGGCGGAGTTCTGCGGGGAGGTCGAAGAAAAGTTCCACCTCAGCGCACCTTCAAAGCATATTTGTCTGCCAACTCAATATTCATCCGCTTGGCAATCTCGGATTTTCGGGGGTCGACAACGACCACAAGACCGAACCATTCTTCCGCCAAGTCTTTCGACTCGCAAATTTCGCATACGTCCGAATTGACAATAAGTCTCATGCACTTTCTGCATACTTTTTCCGGCATAATAAATCACCTTTCTGTTTTTTAAATCGTTTAAAATCGGAATGTTTTTGAATGTTTTTAACTGTTATCCTGAGCGGTCTTCGAAACATTCTGCTCGGCCGCCTTCTTTTTGCTTTTACCGCCCGTTCTTTCGAGGGCTTCGTCGATCCATTGGATTTTCCCGAGCGCAGCCTGACGCATCGTCATACCGATCTTGCTTTCGCGCGGGTCGCGTTCATTGATGCTGACGGCGACAATTCTGGCGCGCACGCGGTCGCCTTCGCCAAGAGCCTTTTTGCCTGTTTTGGAAACAAGCCGGCCGTTCTTGGAATCATAGGACATGAACTCATCGGTAATCTGGCTGACGTGAAGCAGGCCGTCCATCGGGCCCAAACCCACGAACACGCCGAAACTGACCGTTTCCAACACTTCGCCTTCGATAACTTCCTGATTTTCAGGCATAAACATAATGGCTTTGAACGTCACATCATAATAAACGGCGCCGTCGCCGTAAAGAATGTGGCCTTCGCCGATTTTCTCGACATCGCAGACCGCGACCAGACAGCCGATTTTTTTGTCAACCTTCCCTTCAAGTTTGTATTTTAAAGCTTTTTTAACATTGACTCTGACATCTTCGCCGAGAAGCGTCGGATCAATGCGGACCGTGTCGACAAGGGTCATTAATTTATACATGGGTTTGTTCACCTGGATTTTAGCAGGCGCGAGCAGGCGCGGCCGCCAATTTTATTTCACGTCAGATAATATAAAGATTTAATCATTGATTCTGTAATGAGCATAAATAATGAATAGGTATAAAAGCGTTTTTAAATTGTAAATTCTTTTTCCGCTTTAGTCTGTCTTTGCTGTCTTTGTCCGCCTTTGTTCATTCATTTCTGGGTGATGAAATCAAGCCTTTTGGTTTGTCTCATGGAAATGACGCGGATCTTGTTTTTAAGTAATTTTTGCCGAAGCCCCGCGTCGTTTGTGAGGACCGCGAGAGAGTGTTCCGTTGCCACCATCGTAATAATATCATCGGCGTATTTGGAAAACGCCCCAAGGTCTGACGCGCCGGCAAAACCGGAAATCACCTGACATTGTTCGGCCAACTGTAAAGCGATGCGCGCTGCCGCCTTATCATTTCCTTTGGCCGTTTGAGCCAGCCTTTCCAATTCAAAAACAACGGCAAAAACCGTTAAAAATTGAGAAAAACCGAGACGGCGAAGTTCGGAAAAAATATCGATCCCGAACTGGACCGGAATCATAAAGCCATTCGTATCGATCAAAACGGCGGGTCCCGAGGAACGCTCCGGTCCGGAAAAAACCGCGTCAGTCTTCGATAA
>WRDC01000076.1 GCA_009783635.1 Methanimicrococcus sp.
GGCCGCGAAGTTCAACCCGGCCGAAGACTCGGAACGGAATTGTCCGAAAAAGCAAAAGCGGTCGGCGTATCCGGTCTGTTCCATACGGATGAATTGCCCAACTACGGCATCACCGCTGAAGAAGTGGAAAAGCTCAGAAAAGTGGTCGGCGCCGAAGAAGATGACGCCGTCATCATGATTTCCGGCAGAGAAACGGTGGTTAAAAGAGCGGCGGAATCCGTCATTCAGAGAGCGGAACTCGTCTTGGTCACGATTCCTCAGGAGACGCGCTATGCTCTTGCGGACGGCAACACCTCTTACATGAGGCCGCTGCCGGGCGCCGCCCGAATGTACCCCGAAACGGACCTGCCGACCTTTGTGATCAGCCGCGAAGAATACCGGAATTTGAAGACCCCGGAGCTTTTGACGGATAAAGCCGGCCGCTACATGAAGGAATTCGGACTGAATTCGGAATTCGCGGACGCGGTGGCCTTCTCTAAATATATGATGCTGTTTGAAAGACTGGCCGGGAAATATAAAGGAAATGAAGCCGTCACGCCGACGCTTTTGGCCAGAACCTTCACGGGCGTATTGCCGGAATTGAAGAGGGAAGGATTGGATGTCGAGTCAATCACCAACGCAAAATTCGAGGAAATGTTTGATTTAATTGCCGCGGGAAAACTTCCGAAGGACGCTTCGCGCAATATTTTAGTGATGGTTTGTAACGATTCGGGCTGCGTCATCATTGAAGCCGTCGAAAAATTAGGCATCGGAGCGGTCGACAGAAAAGAAATTGAAGAATATATCAACAGTGTTGTTGCCGATAAAAAAGATTTTATTCTTGAAAAAGGCCCGGCGGCCGTTGGACCGCTGATGGGAATCGTCATGGAGAAATACCGCGGCAAAATAGAAGGGAAAGAAGTCAGCTCGATGCTGAAAGAAAAAATTGATTTAATGAAAAAATGAGAAAAACGGTTTCACTGTTTCATTTTTTCATTCTTTTGTTTCACTGTTTCATTTTTTCATTCTTTTATTTCACTGTTTCATTTTTTCATTCTTTTTTTACTTTTTTTAATTCAGTTAAGAAACGTTACCGGCATCAACTTTCAAATGACTTGGTTTGAGAGGGGCGAAAATGTTAGAAACATTTAGAAATACTTAGAAATATTGAAAAACATTTGAAAAACATTTAAAAAACATTTGAAAAACATTTAAAAAACATTTAAAAAACATTTGAAAAACATTTGAAAAAGAGTTACGAGAGAATTGCTATCACAAAATAGCAAAGAAAAATCACCAAAATTGATACCATTTTTTCTTTTTGGCGTCTTCCAACTCAAGCGTTTTCTTTTCAACCTGATTGATCAAAGTTTGGACCTGAGCAATATGCATTTTTGTCGTATTGTCCCGTTCCGTAATTTGCTCGTCCTTTGTTTCAAGCTGATGATGAAGCGCGGCAATTTGAGCATCTTTGGTCTCCAGCTGCCTTAAAAGAGCCGAGACATACTCCTGAGAAACAACAGATTCGTCCTCTCCGTCTAAATATTGCTCAAGCGCCTTTGTAACAATGACGCCTTTCGATTCGTTGATAGAATCTAATTTTTGATACAAATCTGTAGAGATACGGACATTTAACTGTTTTTTATCATCCGATTTACTACTGTCGGATTTAGAAACATCGTCGGCTTTGGAGAATGTGTCCTCAAGCTTACTGCTGTCGTTTGAATCGCTGGAATTAATCATGATGACAAGTCCGTTGTTAGAATATCTATCAAAATACTACATCTTTATATTTAATTGTATTTAAACTCGGAACAGCGCGGCGCCCAAGATATCAAAATGATGCAAATTTGAATCAAATTGATGCTGTTTGATAGATGATAAATGAATGTATAGAATTTACCGGCTGATTTAATAGATTTTACTATAAAAATTTTGAGCCGGAGCAAACGAATTCCGCAAAAAATGAGACGAATCGGATAAAACCGAGATAAAAATATGACAAATGAAGGCAAATCAAAAAAAGAAAAGATTTGGTGAAGAAGAATCCGTCGGCAAATTGATAGAAAATGATAGATTTTACATAAACGGCAATGATAGACATAGAAAATAGGACATGAAATGAGCCGGATTCAAAGAAATATAGCAAAATATTAGAGAAATGTATAGATGTGCTAGACCGGACAAAAATGAAACCTTTTTGAGAGAAACGATAAGAAAAGACTTCGTTCAATCTGAAACCGGCCGGAAATCTACAGATTGATAGGAATTTGAGTCGAAATGATATCATTTATTATATTCCGAAAATATTGGAGCGGAAAATATAGCATTTTCGACTTTTTGTGCTATAAACGGCTAGACTTTGCGATAAGTATATATCTGATAGAAACATATAACGGGATTGTCAGCGTTGGGCTAAAAATCATTAGACTCAACCGGACTCGAAAAATCTTTGAATTGGAAGAAATGTGTGAAAAGAGAAGGATGATTTGTGGCGAATTGTCCTTTTCTGACTTTCTTATTCTTTCTGATTCAAACTGTTTTTAAAAATTAATTTTGTATAGCGGCAGGTATGTAAAAAGCTTTTGTAATTCTGTAAAAATTTATTTAAGATCATATTTTGAAATCATATTTTGAAATCATATTTTGAAATCATATTTTGAAATCATATTTTGAAATCAAATTGTAATCTCACAGACAATCATGATATTTTTAATCACAGAGATTATATATTGGAACAACAATCAACCAAGCTTTAAAGACCTAATCAAACATCCGTTTGCCGCAAGAGTCTTAAGAAACCGAATGAAACGAGATTGAAAGATGTATGAACCTCGGAGAAATGATGATTCAGGAAAAATCAGGATGCGGGTATCCTATCAAACATTTGTGTTTGATGATGCCTGATTCCGGCAATAAAGTATCAAAAAAAGCATTTTTGTTTTTTTCGGATATTAAAAAAGCTGTCTCCCCATTATCTTTTCAAACCGTATTTTCTTTTTTTTCTGCTGTTTTTCGTTTTTCTCTCGCTTCCGTTTTTGCCTTTCCGTCCACTTTCTCAATTTATTATTTCGTTATCAAACTTAAGTTCTCGGGAAGCGGCGGCTTTGGAAAAACAATCTATAATATGACAGCAAATGTACAGGAACGCATTTGCGGCAACATAAATTTATCCTTACAAATATCAAATATAAATCAGTGAGACATATGCCAAAACGAGAAGATGTCAAAAGAGTATTATTAATAGGATCCGGCCCGATTGTTATCGGCCAGGCAGCGGAATTCGACTTTTCGGGGACGCAGGCCTGCCGCGCCCTCAAAGAAGAAGGTGTCGAAATTGTTTTGGTCAACTCAAACCCCGCGACAATTATGACAGACCCGGAAACCGCGGATGTCGTTTATGTGGAACCGATCAACGTGGAAATTCTGGAGAAAATTATTGCTAAAGAAAAGCCGGACAGCATTATTGCCGGCATCGGCGGCCAGACCGGTCTGAATATGACGACTGAGCTTGCGGAAAGGGGAATCCTCCAAAAATACGGCGTCAAAATCCTCGGAACTCAAGTCGAATCCATTAAAAATACCGAAGACCGCGAACGGTTTAAAGACCTTATGATCAGCATCGGCGAACGTGTCCCGCGCAGCAAAGCTGTGAAAACGATGGAAGAAGTCGAAGCGGCCACAAAAGAATTCGGTCTTCCCTTAATTATCCGCCCGGCTTTTACCCTCGGCGGCGCAGGCGGCGGTATTGCCCGCACGCGCGAAGAACTCCTTGAAATTTCCGAAAAAGGATTGAAAAAGAGCCGCATCCACCAGCTTTTAATCGAAGAAAGCGTGCTTGGCTGGGAAGAAATCGAATTTGAAGTGATGCGCGACAAAAATGACACGTGTATCGTCATCTGTACAATGGAAAATATTGACCCGATGGGTATCCACACCGGCGAATCCATGGTTGTCGCCCCGATTTTGACCATGCCGCCGAAAGACATTCAAATGCTCCGCGAAGCCGCCATCCGGATTTTAAAAACGCTGAGCATTGAAGGCGGCTGCAATATCCAGTTTGCTTACAATCCCGAAAACAGCGATTACAGAATTATTGAAGTGAACCCGCGCGTCTCCAGGTCCTCCGCTTTGGCTTCCAAAGCCACCGGATTTCCGATTGCCCGCATGACGGCCAAAATTGCGATCGGCAAATCCTTGGATGAACTTGTCAAAGGTGTCCGGGCCGGATCCGATAACTGGGAGCCGTCGATCGACTATGTGGTTTCGAAAGTCGCCCGCTGGCCGTTTGACAAATTCGCAACCACCAACCGCACCTTAACAACCGCTATGAAAAGCACCGGAGAAGTGATGGCAATCGGCGGGCAAGTCGAAGACGCGCTTCAAAAAGCAATCCGCGGACTTGACATCGGAAAACACATTGACGAATACTTCTGGACAGAGGCGGAGATTGAAAATCTCTTAAAGAACCCGACCGACGAACGGATTTTCGTCATCATCTACGCATTGAAGAAAGGCTATTCCGTGAAAACGATTGCCGATTGGACGAAGATCAATCCGTTTTTCATTGAAAAAATCAGCAACTTTGTGATGTTTGAAAAGACACTGAAGAAAGAACAGCTGACCCCGGAATTGTTGGCCAAAGCAAAAAAGCTCGGATTTACGGATGAAAGAATCAGTGAACTGACCGACAAAAGCCGCGCCGAAATCACAGATATGCGCCTGAAAGAAAAGATGGACGCGTCTTACCGCATGGTGGACCCCTGCGCCAAAGAACTCGAATCATTCACGCCTTATTATTACACCGAATACGGCGTTGAGAATTTGTCTAAATCCAATGAGAACGAGAAGATTTTGATTCTCGGTTCAGGACCCATCCGCATCGGCCAAGGTATCGAATTTGACTATTGTACCGTTCACGCCGTCAAAGCGCTTCGCGAAGAAGGAATTGAAACGCTCATTATTAACAATAACCCGGAAACGGTTTCGACCGACTACGATACGGCCGATAAATTGTTCTTTGAACCGCTCACCCTTGAAGATGTCATGAACGTGATTGAAAAAGAAAATCCGTCGGGCGTTTTGATCCAATTCGGCGGCCAGACGTCCGTGAACCTCGCAATTCCCCTTGAGGCGGAATTAAAGAGGCGCGGGGTGAAGACAAAAATTATGGGCACGGCGCCGAAAGACATTGATATGGCGGAAGACCGCGAAAGGTTCAACATTTTAATGAAAAGTCTCGGCATTTTGCAGCCGGAAGCCGGTTATGCGGCGTCTGAAAAACAGGCTTTTGAAATCGCTGAAAAAATCGGCTACCCTGTCTTGGTCCGCCCGTCCTATGTTCTCGGCGGCCGCGCGATGGAAGTCGTTTATGACAAGGACGAACTTGGAAAATACATCAAAGAAGCCGTCCGCGTGACCCGCGATCATCCGATTCTTATTGACGACTTCTTGGAAGGCGCCCGCGAAATCGATGTCGACGCGGTGTCCGACGGAACCGATGTTTTTATCGGCGCTATTATGGAGCACATTGAAGAAGCCGGCATTCACTCCGGTGACTCGGCGTGTGTGATTCCTCCACAGACGCTCTCCGAAGAGACTCTGAAAATCGTCAGAAATTATACGAAAAAGATTGCCTTAGCCTTGAATGTGAAGGGAATGGTCAACATCCAGATGGCTGAAAAGGACGGCAAAGTCTATGTTTTGGAAGCCAACCCGCGTTCCAGCCGCACCGTTCCGTTTGTCTCAAAAGCCATCGGTATCCCTCTGGCAAAGATTGCCGCAAAGATTATGATCGGCAAATCTTTGAAAGACCAAGGCTATATCGCCGACAAAGAGCCGCAAATTAAACACGTGGCTGTCAAAGAGGTCATCCTGCCCTTTGACAAACTGCCCGGCGCAGACCCGCTCTTAAGCCCGGAAATGAAGAGTACCGGCGAAGTGATGGGCATTGACTATGACTACTGTCTGGCCTTCTACAAAGCCGAAATGGCCGCGGACAACACGCTGCCGCTCAAAGGCACCGTCTTCATGTCTGTCCGCGACAAAGACAAAGAAGAAATGCTGGAAGTGGCCAAAGACATGACAAGCGTCGGCCTGAAAATGATCGGCACGAAAGGGACCGCCGAATTCATGGAAAAGAACGGTATTTCAATGGACATCGTCTTAAAAGTCCACGAAGGAACGCCCAACGTCATTGACCGCATACGGAAAAATGAAGTCGATTTGATTATCAACACCCCGACCGAAAAGACAAAAGCCCGCCGCGACGGCTCCAAAATCCGCCGCGCGGCCGTTGACTACGGTGTGCCGTATATCACAACGCTCCAAAGCGCCAAAATATCCGGAAAGGCAATCATCGCCGCCAAAGAGAAAGAATGGACCATTAAATCCATTCAGAACTACAACAAGGACAGCGCCTGAAAAGGCTGCTATAAATTGCTAAATGTTGCTAAAAACTTCTAAAAACTTCTAAAAACTTCTAAAAACTTCTAAAAACTTCTAAAAGTTTCTAAAAAGTTTCTAAAAAGTTTCTAAAAGTTCCTAAAAAGTTTCTAAATTGCTCCTCGGCTCCGGTCACAATTTCCTCTGACTTGGAGCCGGCATATGTTTTGAGGGGCGCCTGACGGTGCCCTTCTTCTTTTTTTAAAGTTTATTCAAAATGAGACGTCTTTTTTTTAAGTTGGAGAAAAGGGCACCGAATTTTAATTGTACTGTTGTTGCTGTTGGCCGTTGCTGCCGTTTACATTATCGCCATTGCTGCCGCCACTGGCTGCTGCCATTGCTGCTGCCATTGCTGCTGCCACTGGCTGCTGCCACTGGCTGCTGCCACTGGCTGCCA
>WRDC01000077.1 GCA_009783635.1 Methanimicrococcus sp.
TGGTTTGAAACACAAAATATGGGTTGAATATGAGTTACTTTTAAATAATTTTAATAATTAGCTATATTCAAAAATCAATACTAACTAAAAACAAATATGAAGGTTGAATTATGGTACGAACAATTCAAAGGAAGATCACATCAATTTACTCGCTTTGGCTTTTTGTCGTGTTTATTTTATTCGTTGCATACTTATTGGTAACAGGTCAGGTTTTCATGACATATGCTGATGCAAAGCCGTGGGTTCTCGGATATATCGTATTAGCTGTTATCGGTAACATTGGCGCATTGGTTTCCATGTATTACTATCTGAATATGAACTCCGGAAGCGTGAAATTGCTTGTAGTATATGAGGCTTTATTCCTTGTTATCTTCATCTTGACCTATGGAGTGCTCGCTGCGGAAATACTTCCCAACGGTATCGGCAACATCAACTTTGAGACTGTCCTGAATGCTGTTTTACCCATCGCGTTCATCTTTTTGACTTTTATCGAAGTCATCTTCTCAAAGGCAATCCGTTCAATGGTTCCGAAGAAAGAAACTGCTTAAAGCGAATCGTTTAATCATGCAAAGCCGGCATTTCCGCCGGCTTTTTTTTTGATTTTATCGCCACTTTTATCCGTTAGGACTTCCTATGTAAATTTATTTAACTCATTTTGCACCGGTCGGAATTGAAAATCGGGATGAGCGAATAAATTTAAAAGGAGAAATAAATCATGAGCATGACAAAGCAAGAGAAACTCGGGACTGTCAACTTTATTTTAACCGTTTTGGCAATTATTTTAATCAAGTATTTGTCCATGTTCGTTCCTTGGATTCCGACCGGCGCCGACGGAACGATTGACATGATGTCCTTAGCGCTTGTCACGATTGTTGCCGTTTTGGTTGTCCATGTCATCTGTTGGGCGCTTCTAACGATTTATTTTGATATCAAAAGCGATAAAAGCGTTAGAAACAAGCTGATCATTTATGAAATTTTATTTGCGGCAACCCTTTTTGTCCTGTACGGCGGTTTGGCCTATCCGGGTATGTTTCCGGAATTCATAGAGAACAATTTGCTGACGGGAATCGGTTTATTTCTGATTGCGCAGATGCTGATTTCCATCTTTTATACATATTCGATTTCAAAAATTCCGCAAAAAACACTTGGATCTTTGGCATAAAAAACAGGACCGGAACAGAGGCCGAAAAAACGATGTAAACGGCTTATTCGTAAAAAAAGAGTTTGAAAGTTTGAAAAAAAGACCGGGCCGGGAAAGGCCGGAAATTTTATTCAAACAAATCCTGATTTTTTAATTCAATTTTAACGGACGCGTCAATTGCCACATTTTCCGGTTGTGGGCGCATCGGCGTATAGGCGTCGGAATTGATTTTTGAAACATCGTTGCCGGCCATCCAAAAGACAGACTTCTGTTCTTTTTGAATCCTCATGGACGCGAAGAAGGAGACGAACGGCAGCGTTTGGACGGCTTGCGCCTGCGGCGCGGCTGTCCGGCCGTTTTCATTCTCTTTGCTTAAAAATCCGCGCTTCATCTTTTTGCAGGATTTTTTAATCTTTTTGATAACTTTCTTAATTTTCATTTCCATCCCAACAAGCGGTTCTTTTATATGATATGGAATTAAGACGATATTAATCTATTTTATCTTAAGGAAAGTCTTAAGGAAGGGAAAATCATGTCTTGCGGGTGTAATAAGGGAAGTGAGCCGGTTTCGACCGGAGTTGTTATTTCAACAATGAAAATGCTGGCCGGACAAATTGAAATGGCTGCGGGCGCCGTTTCTCAAAAAGATGTTTATGATATGCTGGCGGTTCTGCTGACGGCCAAAGAGAAGGGACGCGGCGTCTTTATTGTCGGCGCCGGCCGCTCTGGTCTCGTGGGACGCGCATTTGCCATGCGCCTGATGCATATGGGATTCAAAGCTTACGTCATCAGCGAAACAGTGACGCCCGCCGTTCAAAGCGGTGATGTCCTAGTGGCGATTTCCGGGTCCGGCAACACAAAGTACGTTGTGGAAGTTGCCAGAAAATGCAAACGCGTCGGCGCTTCGGTTATTGCTTTGACTTCCAAAGACGGGTCTGACTTAAAAGAGCTTCCGGCATTGAATGTTGTGCTGCCTTCCAAATGCAAAGAGGACGAGTCCGGCAGCTTCGATTCTAAAACACCGATGGGAACAACTTTTGAGATATTGGCGCTCGTCTTTTTGGATTCCGTTATTATGCAGCTGATTGAGCTGACCGGCGTTACGGAAGATGAAATGAAGGCACGGCACGCCAACACGGAGTGAAGAGTTAAATTTCATTTCTCAAATCATTATCAAATATTTATCATATGAGGGAACAAAATGTCTGACGATCGATTTTCAAAAAGTGTATTGAGCGTAAACATATCCGGTATCCGCAAGCTGTTTGAAGCCGCCGGCCCGAATGCCATTAATCTCGGTATCGGCCAGCCTGACTTTGACACGCCGGAGAATATTAAAGCGGCCGCCATTCAAGCCATCAACAGCGGATTCACCGGTTACACACAGGGTTTGGGCATTCCGGAGCTTCGCGCAGCTCTCTGTGAGAAGTTCAAACGCGAAAATCATTTTGAAGTTAAACCCGATCAGGTCATGGTCACTTCCGGCGCGTCCGAGGCGCTTTATATTACCGCGTCGGCGCTCGTCAGCCCCGGCGATGAAGTTTTGGTCCCCAACCCGGGTTTTTTGGCTTACAAATCGATTGTGAATCTCTTAAACGGCAAAGATGTCAGTTTTAAGATGCAGGAAGATTTAACACCCGATGTCAATGATATTCTTGAAAAAATAACGCCGAAAACCAAAGCCATTATTATTAATTCCCCCGGGAATCCGACGGGAGCCGTTTCTTCCAAAGAGGATATCAAAGCGCTGGCCGAAATCGCGACGGATAAGAATATCACGCTGATTTCCGACGAGGTTTACGAATACTTCATTTATGACGGCGAGCATGTCAGCCCCGCTCAATTTACCGACAATGTCGTGACAATCAACGCCTTTTCAAAAAGTTATGCTATGACCGGATGGCGTATCGGTTATTTGGCCGCCAAGGGCCCGTATGTCGGCGAAATTTTAAAAGTTCACCAGTATCTGCAAGCCTGCGCCAGTTCCATCGGCCAAAAAGCCGCTTACGAAGCGGTGACCGGCCCTCAGGAATCCGTCACAATGATGAAAAACGAATTCAGAAAAAGACGTGATGTCTTGGTGAAAGGTTTGAATGACATGGGCCTCCGGTGCGTTATGCCGAAAGGCGCGTTTTATGCCTTCCCCGAAGTCGCGAATTGCGACGAAGCCGCGGCCAATCTCATGAAAAACGACGTTGTCATCACGCCCGGAACGGCCTTTGGAGAAAACGGAAAAGACCATATCCGAATTTCATACGCGTCTTCCATGGATAATATCAAAAAAGCTTTGGAAATCATGGAAAAAGTTCTTTAAAAACCGTCTCTGAAAGGCGGTTCCTCACACTTTTTTTCGGGAGCCGGCAGCATACCGATTAATCTGTCAATTAAACTGTCAATGCCTTCGCCGGTCATCGTTGAAATAACTGCTTCAGCTCCCGGATCTTTGAATTCTTCACGGTCGGCTTTGTTTGCGGCAATCAATGACGGCAGAACAAACTGTTCCTGAATTTCTTTTGCCAGTTTCATCTGCGCCGGCAGTTCATATCCGCAGCTTTCGCTCGGGTCGATTAAAATGAGCACAACGGCGTCCAACCGGCGAAGCGCGGTGATGGCCTGAAGCTCTATCTCATTTCTCTCTGTCATCGGGCGGTCCAAAAGTCCGGGCGTGTCAATAATTTGGTAACGAACGCCGCCTCTTTCCATGTGGCCGATCAAAATGCCTTTGGTTGTAAACGGATAGGCGGCGACCTCCGGCGTGGCGTTTGTTACAGATTTAACAAAACTGGATTTGCCGACATTCGGATATCCGGCAACGATGATGGTCGGCTCTTCGCGGACATCGGGAAGTTTTCGAAGTATATTTCGTGATTCGCCGAGAAGCAAGAGATCTTTATCAATCGAATCAATGATTGAGCTCAAACGGCCGAAGGCTTCTTTTCGCGGAACGTCGGGCATTTTTTTTTGTGTCCGGATTTTTCCGACGTATTCGCGTGACAAAGAATGGATTTTTTCGGACGCCCAGCTGACGTGCGACAGCGAGACCTTGATTTTATCAACGCCGATTAAAATGTCCGCCAAATCGTAATAAAACAGGGGAAGCGTATCAAAAGCGGGAAACATCCTCTGAACAGCGGCCAGATTATCGGATAAGATATTGGCGGCCGTTAACAGCATCGCTTCATTGGCTTCACAGCGCGTGTTCGGACCGTCGATGGTTTTACCGGCCATCGTTCGCTTCGAACGGCTGAAAGCTTTGTCTAAAAGCTCTTCAGAGGTGGGGATTGTTTTTATTTTTTCAAAATACATAAATATAACCTGAAAATCGAATGATTATGAATAGTTAAAGAGAAGAAGCGATACATAGATAAATCAAGTTAATAAGTCTTCGTATATTTCAAACAAAGAATAAATTCATTATTATTTGATTATTTTTAATCTTTGCTTCATTTGTCATGAAAAATCGGATGGAAATTCGGATGTAAATTCGGATGTAAATTCAGATCGAACTTTAATATAGCCCCCATTATAAAACAATCGTATGAATCCTTGAACCATTCAAACCGTCCTGTTTATCCGAAGATAAGGATTTATATAGATAAATGTGCTAAATGTAATTTACATATTCGTTTATGAACGATTTTACTCATTCATATTATTCACTTCATTAAATGTTTCCCGACATTCTTTTTTAAATTTTACCGTCTCTCTAAAAGAGTGATATCATGGATTTAACAGCAATTCAAAAAGACATTTTAACAGCTTTGGTTAATCTTCAGAGACAGAAAGAATCCGCCGTCAAAGGCGAGGAAATCGCGGACCTCATCCACAGGAACCCCGGCACGATCCGGAATCAGATGCAGCTTTTAAAAGCGCTCGGCCTTGTGGAAGGCGTGCCCGGCCCGAAAGGCGGCTACCGCCCGACAGGCGAAGCGTATCAGGCGCTTGACATCGAAGTGATGGATGAAGAAACGATCGTTCCGATTTACCGCAACAGTGTCGTTGTCAACAATACAACGGCCGCCGAAATTTCATTTACAACCGTCCGCAACCCCGAAAAATGCCGAGGCATTGTTAAAATTATCGGGACCATCAAGGATTTCAACGCAGGCGACCAAATTCAGATTGGTCCGACGCCCGTCAACCGTCTCACCGTCCGCGGTGAAGTCTATGGCCGCGACGACAGCAACAATCTTGTTTTAATCAATATCACTGAAATGGTTTCTCTGCCGAAGAAAAATGTCAAATTCTACATGAAGCCCCTGACGCTTGCCGTCAGCAGCAGTCTTGACCTTCAGGAAATTTCCCGCCATTTCATCGCCAAAAACCTTCACGGCGCCGCCGTTGAAGACAACGGCAAAATTATCGGCGTGATTACCACGACCGATGTGACAAAAGCGGTGGCTATGAACAAACTGGATGTAAAAGCCAAAGATGTGATGACAAAAGAACTCATCACGGTCGACGGCGAAATGCAGCTTTATGACGTTGTCCGCCTGTTCTATAAATACAATATCGGCCAACTCGTTGTGACCGTTGACGGCGTTCCGAAAGGCATCCTGTCCAAAACGGATGTCATGAACGAATTGGCTGTCTATTGATCACCGGCACACAAACACTCAAAGATATTTCTTAAAAAAATGAATCAAAAAATGAATGGAGGACAGATTTATGAATGATGATCAATTGGTTGAAGCGGTCAAAAAGCATATGCTTCAGGTTCCGGGCGTTGAAGATGTTTTTGTTTTGACCGAGGACGATAAAAAAATCGTCGAAAAGCTCGAAGAAGAAGCGAAAGGAAATGTCTTAATGGGAATGGGCGAAGGCGACAACCAAGGCATTGCCGAAGTCTTCAAAAGAGAACACATTATGTGCTTTACGACAAATAAAGAATACGTTTGGCCGGAGCCGCCGAATGTCATTATGATGCAGGGCGGCGAAATGATCGGTTTTGATTTCAACGAATGCGATATTGCGAAATATGAAAACAATCCCGAATACATTGTTATGGGAAACTTCGTCATCTGTAAAACCAAGGGCGGCGGAAAGTCCGGCAAACCGATTGTCGTTTTGCCGCCCAAACCCTGTGATTTAGGAGACATTGAAGCGGAAGATGCCGTTTTAGGTTCGCCTTCCACGCCGAGCGATGAATACATCCGCGAAGCTTATAATTTGGAATGCTCGGTTGAAAAAGGAACGTTTTTCCTCGGCTTTAATGACGCAAAATGACAATAAATTAAAATGACGATAAATTGAAATGACGATAAATTGAAAAAAGCGGATGTTTTGCAGGTGAGCGAAAATCCGGAAAAACAGAATAGAAGGAAAACGGATACTCGAAAAGTATCTGTTTTTCTTGACGGGATGAAGGCGGGGTAAAAGCAGCCGGTTTTATGTCCTGTCAATCAATAACAAACTCGGCGTATACATTGAATTTGTCAAAATCACCGGGCGCCCTTATATACAAAATCTCTTTATTGATACGATAATTTCCGGCGTCTAAGTTCCCATATGTCCGTTCCCAGTATAATTCCTGTTCGGCGGTGCTGTTTTTATTTAATGTATACGCTATAGCATGCCATGCGAAACCGTCTCCCGAGACAGGCGGAATCAGATACCAACTGCCGTTAATCTCTTTTTCCACATAATAA
>WRDC01000078.1 GCA_009783635.1 Methanimicrococcus sp.
CGTTTAAATCCGAAAAAGAACTGAAAGATTATTTGAATAATATTTCTACCCCCACCTCGCGTTCTTCCCTCTCTTACGGCGCGAATGATGCGGCGCCAATGATGGCTGAATCATCGTCAACAATGCCGGTTCCGGAGTCTCCGGCTACGGGAAGCAGTTACGGCGGCGGCGGTGATTATTCCGGAACAAACGTTCAAATCGCGGGTGTGGATGAAGCCGATTTCGTGAAAACGGACGGAAAAATCATTTACTATACGCCCTCTTTGTATTATACGAAAAATGTGACATATCACGCAAATGAAAAATATCCTTACTATACTTATGACACATATCAAATAACGTATGTTATCAACGCTCTTCCCGCAGCCACTTCCTCTATCATCTCCGAAATCGTTGAAACCGGCGGCAGTCTTTATTTGTTCAACGACACGCTGATTATAATAAAAAACAATTGGAATGACAGTAATATCGTTGCTTACGATGTTTCCGACCCCGAATCGCCGGTGAAATCTTGGGAACAGTCTTACGACGATTATTACCTCGACTCCCGTATGATTGACGGCAAATTGTACTTAATCACCCAACAATACGGCATCGGTGTTTACCCCATGATTTATATGGGCCGGCAAATCCCTGCCGCCGATATCTATTATTCATACGGTCCCGGCATCATTCTGCCCGCAACGGATATCACTTATTTCGTTTCAAGAGTCGATATTGAAACAGGCAGCTTCGAAAAGACGATCGCGCTGTTCGGTTCTTACAACACGGTTCTCTTCGCGTCGGGGGACAATCTTTATCTGACAAATCACTACTATCCGAACACTCAGAAGATGTATATGGACTTCGTTCTCAGTAACGGCTCCAACTACTTCCCGCCCTCGGTGATGAGCCACATTAAGAAGGTGATGGGTTATGATTTGAGTGACTACGTCAAATACATTGCCGTATCGGAAGACATTAACAATTATTATGTGTCTCTCGATGACGACGAGTCCGTAGAGGTACAAAAATTCTACAGCGATTACAATGATTACACCGCCGATTTGATTGAAAAAACAGAGAAAACGACAATCACAAAAATCAGCATGGAAACCTTTGACGTGGTTTCGGGTGTCGTGCCCGGCAGAATCAACGGCCGTTTCTCAATGGATGAAAACGACGGCAACTTGCGTGTGGTTTCATCCAAGGGTTACAGCTGGTACTGGTGGTCCGATAAGACCCAAAGCTCCTCTGTCGTGACGGTCTTTGATTCGAATATGAAGGGCATCGGCACGCTGGAAGGTCTCGCTTTAGGCGAAGATGTACAGGGCACCCGCTATATCGGAAACACGCTTTACATCACAACCTACTCGGACGCGGACCCGTTCTTGGTCATTGACCTCAGCGACCCCGAGAATCCGAGAGAACTCGGCAGCATGAAGCTGACCGGCTCCTACTCCTATCTGTATCCGATCAATGACACATTGATTGTCGGCTTCGGCACATCCGCCGATTGGAGAGACTGGCGCAGTAAGCTGAGCCTGTACGATGTTTCGGACCCGACCAAACCCGTTGAGTTGGATACATTCTACTTCGCCCCGTATGAATATGCCAGCATCTACGACTACCACGGCTTTACATGGAACGCCGGCAGAAACCTGATGGTTGTTCCGGGTTATAACCACGCCTATATCTTTGAAATCAAAGACGGAAAGATTTCCCTGATAAAAGATGATCATCATGAGAAGGGATACGTTGTCAGATCGGTTTACATCGGCAACAATCTCTACATCATCTCCGATAAGGAAATCCATGTCTATGATATGAACAACTGGCAGCGTGTGCGGACGATTTCAATCCCGCAGCCGGTTTATCCCGACTACGGTTTGATTTATCCGGTCAGTAAATCGGAATCCCCGTCCCCGACTACGGCTTGATTTATCCGGTCAGTAAATCGGAATAACTCAGTCCCAATCTTTCAAAGCCGGTCTTCCGGCTTTGATTTTTATATTTTGTCTGTTTTTGTTCTTTTTTGATGCTTACCATTCCGTATTTTTAAAAATTCTGCTTTCAAGCATTCTGCGTTTCAAGCATTTCGCTTTTAAAGAATTCTGCGTTTCAAGATTTGTGATGTAGATTCTTTTTCTTTTTTTTTTCAACTAAAAACTAAATATACCTCTTTCAAGCTATTCTTTTAAGATGACTGAAATTACGGGAATCCAAGCTCTTCTCGCTTCCGCTGCCCGCTGCCGGGTCAGCGCCGTTTACGGCGTTCCCGGGTCGCCGATAACGGATGTTGTTCAGGCTTTCATGGACTCTGATGATTTTTCAAACGTTTCCGGCTGGTTCAATAATGAAAAAGTCGCCTTTGAATGGGGGCTCGGTACTTCTTTTGCCGGTAAACGGTCGTTTGTCGCTGTCAAACACGTCGGCATGAACATTTTGGCCGATCCGCTGTTGACGGCAGTGATTCATACAATCGGCGAAGGCCTTGTGATTTTGGCGGGAGACGATCCCGATGTGGCAAGCTCTCAAAATTCTCAGGATACGCGTTCTTACGGACCTTTGGCAAGAGCGCTTGTTTATGACCCTGCCTCGCCGCAGGATGTTTATGATTATTCGGAACAGGCTTTTTTGATGTCGGAAAAATTGAAAGCGCCGGTTATTCTCCGGCTGACGGACGCCGTTCTCAAAGATTGCCAACCCGTCCGTTTCGGCTCCGCAGGTCCGGTTCCCGAAATTCAGGGCGCGGGCTGCGACTCGGATGTTTGGAATTACAGAACGAAGGGCCGGTATCAGCGTTCTCATTTTGTCAATGATGATCTTCTTTTTGAAGCGGCTGCCGGTCTTTGCAGTATTGAACATTATCCGGCTTTCGGTTCCGCGCCGGACGGGGGGAAAACCGTTGGTTTGATTACGTCGGGCAAATGTTTTGACCGAGCCGAAAATGTTCTCTCCTCCATTCGAAAGACTCATCCTTCTTTGGCACAGATGTCGTTTTCAGTCATGAAACTCGGCATTGTTTCTCCGCTTCCGCTTTCTCAAATCCGGACGTTTTTGGAAATGCATGAAACAACAGTCGTTGCCGAGGAGCCGGAATCCTATATCGAAGATCAAATCCGCGTTTTCGGCGGCGTTCTCGGCAAGCGCACGGGTCATTTGCCGTTTGGGAACGTTGATGACAATGATCTCCTGTTTGCCTTGGAGCATCTTTCCGAAAGCTTCGTCAGCCGCTCCCGCGACATTGAAGTTTACAGAAGACCCGCCGACAAGCCTTATTTCTGTGACGGCTGCGTCTATTCACGTTTTTATGAAATGCTGAAACGGCTGAAACAAAAGACAGGCGTTCCCGTGACAGGCGATGTCGGCTGTTCCATGTACGGCATTGTTTCACCGTATCTTGTTTTGGACTCCGCCGTTGCTCTCGGGTCAAGCATCGGCATCGGATCAGGCGTCAGCCGGACATCGGGACAAAAATCAATTGCCGTTGTCGGCGATTTCGGGTTTTTCCATTCCGGGCTTCTCGGTTTGGCCGAAGCCGCTCATAAGGATGTTCCGCTTTTGATTTACGTGATGTACAATTCGGCGGCGGCGATGACGGGCGGGCAGGAAACGTATGAGCCGGAAGACGTGGTCCGGTCCGTCCTTTTCGGCGGTACGGCAAAAAAGAATCATTCGGAGAATCATTCAGAGAATCATTCGGAGAATCATTTCGTTCACTCCGTTTCTTTTGAGAAACCGGAAGGAAATACAGAGGACGCCCTTGAAAAAACATTTGAAAAACTTTACGCGCTCAGTTTAGATGAACTTCAGCGGGAAGGCGTTTCTGTTATCATTATCCGGTGGGTGTGCCAAAACATTGTTTAAAAACACTGTTTAAAGCATTGTTTAAAGCATTGTTTAAAGCATTGTTTAAAGCATTGTTTAAATCATTGTTTAAAGTATTTTTTAAAAACATTGTTTAAAGCCTTGTTTAAATTTTTTTAACAGTCGGACGAAGTTAAGAGAAGTTTTAAATACGGGAAATTATTACATCCTGCTTTGAGTCTTAATGAAAATCATTTCGAATATTCAACTGTTTTCTGTTGAAGAGTTCGATCGGGACAGGCGCAGCAGACCGATGACGGGCTGCGGGAAGCCGGTATGCAAGAAATGATGTCCTTGCTTTTTTACATAACATACATACAAATCGGAGGATCGATACTATGGATAAAATTCAATCTCAAATAAAGGATACTGTTATTTATTTCCGGGGCGCGGAGCTGACGCATTCGGCGAAGGCGCGTTTGACAAAAGGAAGTAATGAGATACAGGTCGGCGGTTTAAGCCCGCACATCGACCACAACACTCTTAAAATCAAAACAACGAACAGCGTCGTTGTTTCATCTTTTGAATTTTCCGTTGATTATTTGACCGAAAATGCGCTAAGCGTTGAAGCTCAAAAACTAAAGGATGAAATCAAAGAAAAACAAAAAGAATTGAGCCGGCTTTATACGCAGATCGGCATCCATGAAAATATGCTTTCTTTTTTGCAGAACAGCATTGATAAAAAGGTTTTCAAGAAATCCGGCGTTTTTGTCGATGAGCTGATGCAGACGATGGATTATTACAAATCCAAAACCTGTGAGCTGGAAGATGTTTTGTTTGCCGACCGCGAAAAAGCGGACAAGATGAATGAAATGATTCGTGACCTGTCCGCTCAGTTTGACCAAAAATCGCTGAAAAATAACAAGACATCGGGACTTTTGAGATTGACTCTCTCCTCTCCCGCCGATATTGAATGTGATTTGGAGATCATTTATTTCACAAACAATGCCGGCTGGTATCCGTACCACGATATTGTTGTCGAAGCGGCCGATAAACCCGTTCAAATCACTTCCAAAGCCAAAGTGCGTCAGGTGACGGGCATTGATTGGGATAAAGTCAAAGTGACGTTATCAACCGCCGCTCCGAGCGCGGGAAAAGTCGCGCCGCTCTTTAGCGCTTGGTTTTTGCGTTATGCCGAACCGGCCGCCGAGTATGCGTATTCGGCACGATCGCTGCGGAAATCACAGGCAATGCCGATCGCTCAGAATACCTATTCCTACGCGGACGCGAGAGTTCAGGAATGCGCCGCCGTTTATCCCGAAGAAGCCGCCGACTTCCTGCCGGCAGAACCGGCCGCACCGCTTTATATTGTTGACGGCGTTGTCACCAATGCGTCCCATTATGCTTCGCTTGATCCGTCCATGATTAAAAATGTCGAATATGTCGACGCGTCTTCCGCCGTTTATACGTACGGCCCCGAAGCTTCCGGCGGCGTTTATATCGTCGCGATGAAGAGCGGCATGGAAGATTTCATTAAACAATCGGAGAATCAGATGAACATTTCTTTTGAGATCGAGCTGCTTTATTCTATTCCCGGAAACGGCAAAGAGCAAAGCATCGAGCTTAAAAAACAGGAAGTTCCGGTGGAATTCAAATATTACTGCGCTCCGCAGATGGACCACGAAACCTACCTGCTCGCCGAAATCGCGGATTGGGAAAAGCTGAACCTGCTCAGCGGCAACGCCAATGTGACTTACGACGGTACTTTTGTCGGCGCCACATACCTCAACGCCGAATCCGCTCAAAAAATTTTATCGCTGACGCTCGGCACAGACCGCCGCGTTACCGTCAAACGCGAGAAGATGAAGGAGTACAGCAGCAGCAATTTCCTCGGCAACGATGTCAAACAGGAGTTCGCTTACCGGATGACGGTTAAGAACAATCAGAACCGCAAAATTAAGATGGTTTTAAAAGACCGCTACCCGATTTCGACTTATAAAGAGGTCACGGTTGAACTGTCAAAGGAGACAACCGCCCCGTCCTTTAATGTCGAAGACATCGGCGTTTTGGCGTGGGAATTTGAAATGCAGCCGGGAGACTCAAAAGTTTTCAAAACGGTTTATACCGTCAAATATCCCAAAGGAAAAGAATTGAATTTGTAAATTTAAGAAGGCAACAAAATCGAATGCCAAAGAATTGAATTTATAAATTGAGAAGGCAACAAAATTGAATGCCAAAGAATTGAATTTATAAATTGAGAAGGCAACAAAATTGAATGCCAAAGAATTGAATTTAAAATAAAAAGGCGCAAAAAGGCAAAGAAACTCTTTGCCTTTTTTTTTTAATCCGGCAAACGGACAAGCAAATTGTCATCCGCCCAGTGTTTGAAACTGTCATTAACATCATTGATACAGATTTTTAAAATCACCGGCACTTCATAGGAGTGGTTTTTCAAAATGTATTCTTTGATTTCTTCCCATTTATCTTCCCGTGTTTTCAAAAAAGCTCCGAACTCTTTTTCTTTGTATGTTTTTTCTTTCCAAACATAGACCGTTTTATGCTTTCTGATATTTGCGCAGACAATAAGTTTTTTTTCTATCAGGTATTCTGCAATCAATTCCGCTTCCTTTTTTGTAGGGAAAGCTGCATAAACCAAAATATAATCACTGCTTTCGTTCGTCATAATTCCTCCCCCATTTCATTTATCCACGATTGTTTTTGTTTTTGTTTTTGTTAATCATTTTTTCTCGTTTCGTTTTTTTTGTCTTTGTTTTTTTTGTCTTTGTTTTTTTTGTCTTGTTTTTTTTGTCTTGTTTTTCTTGTCTTGTTTTTTCTTTCGTTTTTTGTTTTTGTTTCATTTTTTATGTTTGGGTTTTATGCTCATTTTAACAGATTTAACAGACGCGCGGAA
>WRDC01000079.1 GCA_009783635.1 Methanimicrococcus sp.
CAAACGATTCGGAAAAATGAAGCCGGTTCGTTTGGACGCTATCAATTTAAGGAACATTAAAAATGGATATTCGAAAAATTTTGGAACAATACCGCTCCGGTGAAATCGATTTGACCGAAGCCGAAGAAACCATCCGCTCGATGGGATTTTTATCGGTTTCGGACATTGCGCGGGCGGACACATTCAGGTGCAGGAGAACGGGAGTTCCGGAAGCTGTTTTAGCCGAAGGCAAATCTGACGCTGATTTGGAAGCAATCGTCCGCGCTCATATCGGCGCTTCCGGCCGTGTTTTGGTAACGCGCGTTTCCCCGTCTCAAATGAAATTATTGGATGACGCTTTCCCCGATTGTGTTCAAAAAAGCCGTTCTCAAACCATTTGCGTTGTTCATGCGCCCGGCCGCCCGATGCCGCCCAAAGACGGCGGGACTGTCGCTGTCATTTCCGCGGGAACGGTGGACATCAAAGTCGCCGAAGAAGCGAAAATGACTGCGGAAGAGATGGGTTGCCGGACGATTGAAATTTATGATGTCGGCGTTGCCGGCTATCACCGTTTGATATTGGAAATGGAAAAGCTCAGGGATTCAAAACCGGATGCCGTTGTCGTTGCCGCCGGCCGGGAAGGAACGCTTCCGACCGTTGTTGCCGGCATCATTGACGTTCCCGTCATTGGTCTCCCCGTTTCGTCCGGATACGGTATGGGCGCAAACGGCGAGGCGGCGCTGTTGTCCATGCTCCAGTCCTGTTCCGTTATCAGTGTTGTCAATATTGACGCCGGATTCGTGGCGGGCGCGTATGCGGCGCGCATTGCCAACCGGATGCAGGCGGCCCGCGGCGGTAAACACGGAGGCGGCGTTTGATGAGGGCGCTTTATTTCGAACCGTTTTCCGGCGCATCGGGCGACATGATTTTGGGCGCTCTGATTGATTTGGGCGCTTCCGAATCTTTTATCCGGCAATATGTCGAGCCGCTGGCCAACATTACTTTCCGGCGGGAAAAAGTCATGAAAAACGGTATTTCGGCAACGGATGTTTCGATGATTGAAAACGCTCCGAATAATGCGCGCCATTATTCCGAAATTTGCGACATTGTATCGCGCGCCAGCCTTCCCGGCGAAGTTGAACAGAACGCGCTGGCCGTCTTCCGAATTATCGCCGATGCCGAATCAAAGATTCACAACCGGCCTCTTGAAAAGCTTCATTTCCATGAAACCGGACAGGACGACGCTATCGCGGATGTTGTCGGCGCATGCCTTGCCTTTTATGATTTGAAATCGAATCCAAAAACAGCGTGGGATGAAATCATTTGTAATGATGTCAATGTGGGAGGCGGTGTTGTTGAATGCTGTCACGGGACGCTTCCGGTTCCCGCGCCGGCGACCCTTGAAATTTTAAAGAGCAGCGGCTTGTCTTTTTATTCGGAAGGCAGTCGGGAATTATTGACGCCGACGGGCGCCGCCGTCCTGTCTCATTTTGTGTCTCTTTCAAAAGACCGGATTCAGGCGGTCAAAGCCGTTCTGATCGGGTACGGCGCCGGTAAGGCGAATACGGAAAGGCCGAATGTTTTGCGCGTGTCGCTGATTGAGTGTTCCGACTTCCCGCCGCTTCAAAAAGATCAAATCGAAGTTTTGGAAACAAACGTGGATGACGTGACCGGCGAAGTTCTCGGAAACCTTGTTGAAAATCTGATGACGATGGGCGCGCTGGATGTTGCCGTTATTCCGATTTACATGAAAAAAGGTCGTCCGGCTCATTTGATTAAAGTTATTTCCAAACCGGAATATTCCGAAAAATTGGCGCGGCAGATCATCCGCGAAACCGGTTCTTTGGGTGTCCGCGTCGCGCCGTCCAAACACCGCGTTTCCGTTTCGCGCGAAATGATTTCAATTGATGTCGATTTTTCCGGTAAGACCTATACCGTCCCGCTTAAAATTGCAACGTTTCCCGAAGGTGAAATTGTTCAAATTTCGGCTGAATATGAGAACTGTAAGCAAATATCGGCTGAAACGGGCATCCCTCTTCGCGAGGTCATGAAAAAAGCGGAGTCAGACGGGCGCAACAAATTTCAGAGGATCGAATAATCCGATTTCCTTTTTTCTGCCGGTTCGTTTGATTTTTAATAGAATCATCGTTATAATTTATTTTTGGAAATTTTCAAATTTTTCTCCTCTCGCTCCTGTTTTTGTAATATTTGATAATATTTGATTTTGTCAAAAATTTTTATTTTGTAAAAAGGTATATATACATCTGCAATGATTAGGGGAAAATAGGGTTAGGTAAACATAAGTTGTTTTACACTTTTTTAGTCTGACGACAACAAACCTCCGTAAAACAATGGATATCACCCAACGAGTAAAACGTTGACTTCCTACAATGTTTTCGTCCGTTCTGACCGCCGCCGCAAATCCCCAAACCACATATCGGCGGCGGTCAGATAATATCTATTTACAGAGTTTGAAAATGCTTTTTTTACCGAAAGATTTTTGGTTCAAATTCAATTAAATTTTACTTTTTCAGTTTCATATTTTTAAATATATTTTTGTTCATTTTTCAAAATAAACGGAATGAATATGAAATAGAAAAACAGACCGGAAAAATAATCGGAAAAATAATCGGAAAAATAATCGGAAAAACAACGGAAAAACAAATCGGAAAAACAAACGGAAAAACAAACGGAAAAACAAACGGAAAAACAAACGGAAAAACAAACGGAAAAACAAATCGGTTTTTTTTTAAAAAATCCAAACGCCGTCCAAAACGCCCGTAAACTCCTTAAGAACAAAAATGATGGCGAGAATAATGATAATAAGCTTTGTCGAAACAAAGACCGCCCAATAAATCGGTTTGACGTAGACCTTTTTTCCTTTAAAGCGCATATTTGGCATGGTACAATCTTAAAAATCCTTATCAGATTTAATTGTTTTCAGCAATCCGGCAGCAAAGGATAATTAGCGTGAAAAAAAGTTTAACATGAAATAAAGCCGATTTATAACATGAAATGAAAATCTGCCGGATTTTAAACCCGGAAGATTCGGATTCAAAATAAATCAAGCTAAAAAAGGCCAACCTGCGTGGCTTTCGTGTTCCTCTTCTTTTGAATAATAACGGCTTAAATTCCTTTGTTTTTTCTCATTTTTGATATCGGAATCGCCTGAAATGAAATTAGAGAAAAATATATAAACTTTTAACACCTTCCTACATTTTTACGAATTGCGTGTTAAGATTCTCAATAACGGTTAAAAAACCATTTTATCAAAGCGGTCTGTTTTTTGACAGACTCGGCCGCTTCAAATAACAATTAAGAGAATAACAGTAAACTGCAGCGTATTTAGACTGTTGAAAAAACGGTGTGCTTTACGACTTTTCAAAAACGGTAATATATCTTTATCACAACGGTCCGTTTCCGATTTCGGCTTAATATAAAATCGAATTAAATCGGCCGTTTTAAAATAATACATACTTGGCCTGTTGAAAAAAACGGCGTATGTATGATTTCAGATGATGGCAAATTTCAGATAATGGTAAACTCCATCGATCCGAATGATCCGTCCGATTCTCAAAAATCGGCAGCTTAAAATCGGCACTTAAAATCGCAGTCATTCGCGTTTATGAGAAAAATCTGTCAAAGACAGCTATATGGTGGCGATTATACAATAACGGAAAAAACAGAAAAAACGAACCAAATGAAAGGGAGATAAAAAATGAACAAAAACAGACCCCTCAGAAAAACATTGCCTTTTGTCATCGCGATGGCAATAGCGCTGACTCTTTTATCCGGATTCGCTCTGACAGCTGACGCGGCCGCCCCAAACGAGGCGGTGAGCAATGAGGCTGCGCTTATCGATGCGGTGAATGCCGCTCCTGCGGGACCGGCGTCTTACACAATTGCACTTAAAAATGACATTGAACTGACCGACTCGCTTATCATTCCTTCCGGTAAAAATATTATATTAATAAGCGGTGCAGGTGGTCCTTTCGCGCTTATCGGCACGAAGGATAAGACGGCTATTTACGTTACGGGGAAACTGACTCTTGGGACAACGGATCTTGACGGTATTATTGTGACTCATAAAAAAGATGAGACCGGCAGAGGAGTTGTTGTAAATGGCGGCGGCGTGCTTATTATGAACACCGGTGAGATTTCCGGCAATACGATTCTCTCGTTTACGTCCGGAGGCGGCGTGTTTGTTGCTTCGAATGGAGTTTTTGAGATATCCGGCGGTGTGATTGAAAATAACAGAGCGCAGTGGGCCGGCGGCGGTGTGTATGTTGAACGTTATGCGTCTTTTGAGATATCCGGCGGTGTGATTGAAAATAACACAGCTAGCTATGGCGGCGGTGTGGCTGTTGAATCCCACGTGCCTTTTGAGATGTCCGGCGGTGTGATTGAAAATAACACAGCTAAATATGGCGGTGGTGTGTATGTTGAACCCTACGTGTCTTTTAAGATGTCCGGCGGTGTGATTGGAAATAATTCCGCGGATTCGAGTGGTGGCGGTATATATTTTGAACGTAATGTGTCTTTTGAGATGTCCGGCGGCGTGATTGAACATAACTCTGCGAATATGAATGGCGGCGGGGTGTACACAAATGGTGGCTTTATTATGACCGGCGGCACGATTGCGAATAACGAAGCTGTAGAAGGTGGCGGCGTGTATGTTGACGAGGGGACTTTTGGGATGTACAGCGGCACGATTGCGAATAACAGCGCGCAGAAGAACGGCGGCGGTGTTTGGATAACCGATACCAATAGAAACTTAAGCCATTTTACGATTCCGGCAGATTCCGTTGGCGTTGTGTTTTCAAACAATCGCGCTTCAGCGGCATATGACCGAAATCCGGCAGATGACGGTGCATACAAGACGTATATTATCGGTGATGTGACGTGGTCGGAGCCTTTTACGCAGGGTTATAATAACTATGATATCAGCTATGTCAGGGGTCAGGCTCTGACGTTTTATACCGTGTCTTTTGATCTCAGTGCCGATGAAGATGCCGTTGGAGGTCTGATTTCGGACAGCAAACCTATACTTTTCGAGAAACCATACGGCAAATTGCCTGCGTTGTTCCGGAGCGGATATATTTTTGACGGCTGGTTTACAGAGGCTATCGGCGGTGAAAAGGTAGTTCAGTCTACGATTGTGATGATTGCGGAAAATCATATCTTGTACGCACAGTGGACGGAGTTTGTCGACAGCGGCAACAAAAGTTCCGGCAGCGGCTTCGGTCAGGCTGTTATCACAGAAAACAACAAAAACGGAAACGACAAAAATGAACAGAACAATTCCGGTCCCGGCACAACGACAGCGCCGCCCGCAAATAAACCATCCGGCAGCGATTCAGAAAACACTCAAAACACCGGCACGGGCGGTATAACCGGATCACTGTTTTGGATGATGGTTTTATTGACGGTGCCGGCTTTGGCGTTTGGTCTCATCCTGTACAAGAACAGAAATCGGGTGTAAACGCTTGCGTTTACGCTGAAATGAGAACATATCGCATGAGAGGAAAGCTGAATCGCAACAGGCAGCCGGTCTTTGGGCCGGCTGTCCCTTTTGTCCTTAAAACGACAGTGTAAAAACGACAGCGTATTTAATATGTTGAAAAAAACGGCGTAAGCTATGACTTTTCAATAACAGTAAAAACATTTATCAAAATGATCCGTTCGATTCTCAAAAACCGGCCGCTTCAAATTGAAGTCATTCGCGTTTTTGAGAAAAAATCTGTCAAAGACAGTGAGTGATGGTGATGATACAAAAAACAGTATGAAAAATAACGAAAAAAACAATATCTAACTAACGAAAAAAACGAACACATCAAAGGAAGATCAAAAATGAACAAAAACAGAACCTTAAGAAAAACATTACCTTTTGTCATCGCGATGGCAATAGCTCTGACACTTTTATCCGGATTCGCTCTGACGGCTTACGCGGCCGCCCCCGACGCGGCGGTGAGCAATGAGGCTGAACTCGTAGGCGCGGTGGCTGCCGCTCCTGCGGGACCGGCGTCTTACACAATTGTACTTAAAAATGACATTGAATTGACCGACTCGCTTGTCATTCCTAGCGATAAAAATATTATATTGATAAGCGGTGAAGGCGGTCCTTTCGCGCTTATCGGTGCGGGGGGTCGTGATACTATTATCGTTGAGGGAGGCCTGATTCTTGGGACAACGGATCTTGACGGTATTATTGTGACTCATAAAAAAGGTGAGACTGGCGGCGGAGTATTTGTTGATGACGGTGGTGTGCTTATTATGAACAGTGGTAAGATTTCTGACAATACGATTAATACCCCGTTTGGCAGCAGCGGCGTGTATGTTGGTTTCGGCGGGTCTTTTGAGATGTCCGGCGGCGTGATTTCGAAAAACACCGCGATAATGAGTGGCGGCGGCGTGTTTGTTGAATCCGGCGGGTCTTTTGAGATGTCCGGCGG
>WRDC01000080.1 GCA_009783635.1 Methanimicrococcus sp.
TGACAAAAGTCGATAACTGTACAACCTGCGGCATCAACCTCGTTGAAGACGGCAGTGTCAGGTTCCCCTGCCCGAAATGCGGCGAAGGAATCGGCAGATGCCAGAGCTGCCGTGTTCTTGCAAACACCTACGAATGCCCGAAATGCGGATTCGTCGGGCCCTGAAACGGCGGAACAAAACAATTAAAAGATAATATAAAAGGTGAAAATCATGAGCGGCGTTGCAGCAACCATTAAAGTCATGCCCGCGGATGCGGACACTGACTTAAACGTGTTAAAAGAACAAATTAAAAAAGCGATCCCTGCCGGCGGAAAATTAAACGGCGAAATTCTCGAACAACCCATCGCTTTCGGCTTGAAAGCATTGATTGTCACCGTCATCGTTGAAGACGACGAAGGCGGCATTGAGCCCGTCGAAGACGCGTTGAACGCAATCCCCGAAGCGGAAAGCGTCAGTGTCATCAACCTCGACAGAATTTAATGAATTTGATTCATTCTTCAGATGACGAATTAACCGAAACCGGAAAATCCGGTTTCAACTTTTTTTCTTTTATTTTTTTGTTTTTTGTTCATTTCTATGCTTTTTATGTTCATTTCTATGCTTTTCATGTTGATTTTTATGTTTAATCTTGAAAACAAAACACCCGTTTCTGTAAAAATTATGAAAAACGGAACGCCCTTTTCCCCTAAACTTAATTTTCAGATTTTAAGAAAAAGGGCGTTCGGGTTTGAATTAAATTATGAAAAAGGGTGTTTTAGGTTATTAAAAAAAGGTAAAAAAGGTAAAAAAAGGTAAAAAAAGAAAAGGTAAAAAAGGTAAAAAAGGTAAAAAAAGGTAAAAAAAGAAAAGGTAAAAAAGGGTAAAAAAAGAAAAGATAAAAAAAGAAAAGATGATTTCCCGTTCGGGAAAAATCATCTGCGTTCAGTCATCCGCACTCAATTCATCTGCGTTCATTCATCTGCGGCGGCGCTATACCGTTGTAAGAGGCGGCCATGTGCTGCGGCGGCGCATTCGGAATCGTTCTTTTATGAGTGGCGCGGAGGATGTCGTCAATTTTGAGGATCATAACGGCTGCTTCCGTTGCCGCTTTAATCATGTTGCGCTTCAGGCGGAATGTGTCGATAACGCCCGCATCGGCCATGTCTGTGATTTTTCCGGTGAAGACGTTAATGCCGGCATTTTTGTTTTTGGTGTGCTCGGCACGCAGCGCCAAAGACAAATCAATCACATCAAGACCCGCGTTTCGGATGAGCGTCTTCGGGATTTCGTCAAGAGCATCGGCAAACGAGGAAATCACGCGCTGCTCATAGCCGCTGACGGTGGTTGCGTAGGCGCGAAGACCAATGGAGAGTTCCGTTTCCACCGCGCCGCCGCCGGCAACAACTTTGCCGTCTTCAATGACGGATTTGATCACCCAAAGGGCATCTTCAAGCGCCGTATCAACGCTGTCGGCGTGCTGAAGCGTTTCGCCGCGGACAACGATTGTGGCAATTTTTGAGTTTTTGCCGTCGCGGATGAAAGTTTTTCCGCTGCTGTTACGGGTGATGCATTCCAAAAGACCGGCTTCGCCGATGTCGCTTGCGGAAATTTCTTTCGGGTTTCTCACAATACGGGCGCCGGTGGCATAAGAAATATTTTCAATATCTTTCTCTTCCAACGGCCGGGAAACGAAAATATTGTTTTTATCAAAGACTTCCAAAACGTTCGGTTTCACCATCTTTGTTGAGAAAATCGCGGTGGCTCCCGTTTCAACGATTTTTCGGACGATATCGAGCACTGCCTGCCGGTCGCTGTCAATTATTTTTTGGCGTTCTTCGGGAGAGCTGACCGTCATCACGGCATCGTTCTTGGTTTTGTTGGCCGCGATTTCGGCGTCTAAAAGGACAATCTTCGGGTTTTGAACGGCTTTCGGAGCTTTGCGGCTGAGGGCGCCCGAGTTCAGAGCAATGCCTTCAACAACTTCGGTCTCTTCAATTCTTTTCTGAAGCTCGACCACGCGGATGACCTTGGTCCGGACATCGACAAATCCGTTTTCCTCGACAATTTCAGCCGCTTTAACGGCGATGTCGGCCAATAATTCCTTTTGCGAATCGGGCGCTTTTCCGGTAATGGCAGTCATCGCGACTTGCCGGAGAATCTGACCGCGGGTTTCGGCCGTCGCGTTGATGGCGCTGTTGTTTAAAAGTTCAAGCGCCTTTTCTTCAGCCATCCGGTATCCCTTGGCAATCAAAGTCGGATGGATGCCTTTTTTGACAAGTTTTTCGGCTTTGTCCAAAAACGCAGCGGCAAGAATGACAGAGCTGGTTGTGCCGTCGCCGGCAGTTGTTTCCATGGAACGGGCCACTTCGACAACCATTTTGGCGGCCGGATGTTCAATGCCGATGTCTTTTAAGATGTTGACGCCGTCATTCGTCATGCTGACATTGCCCATCTTGTTGATGAGCATTTTGTCCATGCCTTTTGGGCCGAGCGTACTTTGAACCAAACCGGCAACCGCTTTGGCCGCGGCAATGTTCATGAAAAGAGCTTCGTTTCCTTTCGTTTGTTCTTTCCCCGGATCTAAAACAATGATCGGTCCTGTTTTTGCCATCAATAAATCTCCTGAATGTTTAGGTCGGATATGTTTAAGTTGAGTTTAAGTTGAATATGTTTCGTAGGATAATATCATAAAAGTGATAAATTTTCAAGATGCTTAGAGCTGATTTGAAAATAAAAGCAATTCATATTTCACGCGGAAATCTAACAAATAACTGATTAAAGTTCTATAAAAAACCAACGGTTGAGAAAATTGTGCTTCGGTCATTACTGACCTTTTCTTTTTCGGATTTCGTATCAAACATGGTTAAGAAGAGACGGAAAAAGATTCTGAAGAAACGGAATAATTCATATACAAAAGAAAGAGTTAAACAAGAAGAGAGTTAATACTTCACTTCATTAATATTCTGAATTGAAATATGAATTGAAACATCTATAGTTAAAACCCTTAATGTTGGTTGAATATGCCTGTTATTACTGTTGATTCAAAAGATTTGGAGGCGCTTTCCGGCATTGGCCGGCAGAAAATCATTGACAATGTGTCGATGATCGGCGCCGAAGTGGAACGTGTGGAAGACGAAACGATCGACATCGAGTTTTTCCCGAACCGCCCCGACCTTTACAGTGTCGAAGGCGTATCCCGCGCCATGAAAGCTTTTTTTTGCATTACTCCCGGGCTTCAAAAATATGACGTTAAACCGCCGCAAATCGAAATGACGATTCAAAAAGATGTCAAAAGCGTCCGTCCCGTTCTCGGCTGCGCCGTTGTCCGCGGCTTGGCATTCACATCTTCCTCCATCAAATCGCTGATGGACTTGCAGGAAGACTTGCATTGGGCGCTCGGGCGCGGCCGTAAAAAAGTGTCCATCGGCGTTCACGATATGGCCGGCATTACCGGCCCCTTCACATACATGACGGAATCGCCCGATTTCGCGTTTGTTCCGCTGGATCACACCGAAAAAATGACGATGGCGGAAATTTTAGAAAAGCACGCCAAAGGCGTCAAATTCGCTCATCTCGTCAAAGATATGCCCCGTTATCCGATCATTAAAGACGCGCGCGGAAACATTTTGTCCTTCCCGCCGATTATCAACGGTACCTTAACGACCGTGACGCAAGCCACCAAAGACTTATTCATTGACGTGACCGGCACGAGCAAAGAAGTTTACACCGCCTTAAACATTGTCGTTGCCGCCTTATCCGAACGCGGCGGAATCATTGAAGCGGTCAGGATTATTGACGGCGAAAGCGGCGGCGAAATGATTTTACCGAATCTTGCGCCGTTGTCCCAACTCATCACTCTGGAAGAAATCGAAACGCATCTCGGTTTTAAGATGACGCCCGAAGAAGTCATACAAGCGCTTTCAAAAATGGGCTTTGGCGCCGCAATCCTTTCCGAAAGTCCCGTCTCCTTCGATATTGCCGTTCCCGCATACCGCGCGGATATTTTGCACAAAAATGATATCATTGAAGACGTTGCCATCGGTTACGGCTATGCGAACATCCCCGCGCTGCTCCCCAAAACATACACCGCCGGCAAATCACATCCGCTCTCGGTTGCAAGATTAGCGGCCTGCGAAGCGATGACCGGGCTTGGTTACAGCCAAGTCATGCCGTTCACGCTGACCAGTGAAAAAATCCATTTTGAAAATATGCGCCGTCCGGTGACAACCGACGTGACTTATGTTCTTCATCCGATCAGCGAAGATCAAACAATGGTCAGGACAACAATTCTTCCCGGCCTCTTGGAAATTTTAGCGCTGAACCGGCACCGTGAACTGCCGCAGAAAATATTTGAAGTCGGAGAAGTGGCCGTTCATCAGAAAAACAAACAAAAAATCGCCGCCGTCTCCATCCACCATGCCGCCAACTTTACAGAGATGTCCGAAGTTGTCGATGCGTTCCTTCGGGAGCTGTCAACCGATTATGAACTCAAAGAATCCGATGACCCGGCTTTCCTCGCGGGAAGAGCCGCCGACATTTACATCGGTGACCGGAAAATCGGCGTCTTCGGCGAATTCCATCCGGGCGTTCTGAACGCCTTTGAACTCGGATACGCCGTCACCGGCTTTGAAGCGGATATGTCTTTGATATTTTGAAAGACATCCGCGATTTCTTTTTTTGACTTTTGAATTTTAAAAAGAGAAGGCGGAGTGCCGCAGGCACCCGCAATTTTATTTATCCTTGGTTTATTCATCCGTGATGTTTTCATCCTTGATTTATTCATCCGTGATGTCTTCATCCGGTCCGGTTTCGGCGCTGTCTTCCGGTTCATCGGAAACGCTCAAGCCGTCCTCATAAATTTGATGCGCGGAGCCGGCCTCATTTTCATTGCGTTTTTCCGAATCCGGCACATTCTCGACGGGTGTCTTGACCGCGGCCACGCTGACAACTTTGTCCTCGGCGGAAAGTTTCATAATGCGAACGCCTTTGGTATTTCTGCCCTGAGCGCGGAGTTCGCCGGCGCGGATGCGGATAATGATGCCTTCCGCGCTCGTGATGATCAATTCGTCCTCGGGCGAGACTGATCTCACGGAAACGACGCGTCCGTTTCGCTTATCCGTTACGATCGACATCACGCCTTGAATGCCGCGGTGTTTTTTGATGTATTCTTCAAACCGGGTGACTTTTCCGAATCCGTTTTCGGTGATTGTCAGCAACGCTTCATCCGGGTTGACGACATCCATGCTGACAACGGCGTCTTCCGGTTTTACCAGTTTCATCCCCGTCACGCCGCGGGCGGATCTGCCCATCGGGCGCACTTCTTTTTCATCGAAACGGACGGATTTGCCGGCCCTTGAAACCATGACAACTTCGCGGCCGCCGTCTGTTTGGATGACATTGACCAACTCATCGTTCGGCATCAGCGTTGTCGCAATGATTCCGGTCTTTCTCGGATTTTTAAAATCGGTCAGAGGCGTTTTCTTGACGGTTCCGTTTTTCGTCACCATCATCAAGTATTGGCCCTCTTCGAATTCCTTGACCGGAATGGAAGCGGTGACGGATTCGTCATCCTTTAAGTCCAGGAAATTCACAATGGATTTTCCTTTGGAAGTTCTGCTTCCCTCCGGGATCTCATAGCCTTTCTTCCAATACACGCGGCCTTTGTTCGTGAAGAACAGAATGTAATTGTGCGTGGACGAAACAAACATATTCAGAACAATGTCCTCTTCCTTCGTTTCCATGCCGATGATGCCCTTGCCGCCGCGGTGCTGCCGTGAATATGTGTTTGCCGACAACCTTTTAATGTAACCGCGGTCGGTCATCGTAATAATGACATCTTCCCTTTGGATGAGGTCTTCGTTGTCGATATCAAAACCGCTCTGAATGATTTGTGTGCGTCGAACATCCCCGTATTTCTCTTTCATCATCAAAAGTTCTTCGCGGATGATGCCGTATTTGATTTCATCGCTTTCGGCAATCTTTTCAAGCTCTTTGATTTTCTCCAAAACTTCCGCAAGCTCTTCTAAAATCTTTTGAATTTCAAGGCCGGTCAATTTCTGAAGGCGCATTTCCAAAATGGCTTTGGCCTGAATCTCATCCAGCCCGAACTGAGACATCAATCCTTCTTTGGCAGTCTGGGCGTCTTGAGACGCTTTGATCAATTCGATCACAGGGTCGATGTTGTCAAGCGCCGTCTTCAAGCCGTTTAAGATGTGTCCGCGCTCGCGGGCCGTTCTTAAATCGTAAAGCGTTCTTCTTTGAATGACGTCCATCCGGTGTTTCAGATAAATCTTCAAAAGCTGGCGCAGTCCCATAACGCGGGGAACGCCGTCCACGATGGCCAGATTGATAATTCCGAAACTGACTTGGAGCTGCGTATGTTTGTAAAGCTGGTTCAGCAA
>WRDC01000081.1 GCA_009783635.1 Methanimicrococcus sp.
CGGCAATAATCACGCCGATGCGCGCGCCGTACTCTTTGTAAACCGCTTCGGCAATCTGCCGGGCGCTTTCGGACGGATTTTTCGGATAAAGAATGACGCAGCCGTCGGGAGCGTTTGAATTATCGATGCCGGCATTCGGGCAGAGCATACCGTCTTTCAGTGTCAGCAAAACGCCGAAGACGCCGCCGAAAACGATGTCGGATTCGCGGATAACAAGCTCGGCTTCACGGGCGTCGATCTGATATAATTTTTCAAATTCAAGCGCTTCCGGACCCGGCTTGATATCGGACAAACGGATGACTCTGTTTTCGGCCGTCCCGAGAGCGGACTCGGCAATCACAAGAATATCGCGGTCTTGCGGCAGGCAGGCGGCGTTTTGAAAAGCGGCTTTAAGCGCCGGAAAGATATCGTCGCCGGGACAAATCAAAGCGCTCTTCAAGCCGAAGATCTCAAGTGGCAAAGAGGAGTCGGCGGAAGCGGTTTTTTTTGACGTTTTCATAAAATAACCTTAAAGCGTGAATCTGAAACTCAAGTGAAGCGGACATACATTAAAAGAATAACGGAAAAACGGAATAAAACGGAATAATTGTGCGGAAAAAAGAAATCTTTGTGATTAATCCAAAATATGCGCCTTTTTTAATATTTTCTCGGTGTTCGTATGCGCCCCGACAGGCATGATGTGAACACCGCGGCAGACGGGTTTTAATTGTTCAATCAATTCCGCCGCAATGGCCACCCCTTCGGAAACGGGGTCTTCGGCGTTGTAAATACGCTCACATAACTCTTTCGGAATAGAGATGCCCGGAATGTTGGCGTTCATATGCCGGACCATTCGGGTGGAACGCAGCGGAATGATACCGGCAAGAACCGAAACGTCCGTGTCGGCCAATTCCAAAAATTCTTTGAATTTTTCAACGTCGAAAACGGCTTGAGTTTGAATGAAATCAACGCCGAATGACAACTTTTTCTCAAGCTTCAGCATCTGAAGACGCTCGCCCGGGTCCGCGTTGGAAACAACGCCGACACAAAAATCGGGCGCCTTGGACAGGCTGTTTCCGGAGAGGGAATATCCCTTTTTCATTTGCTCAATCGTTTTTAACAATTGAACGGAATCCAAATCGTAAACGGCCTTTGCGGTCGGGTGGTCGCCGCATTTGGGATGGTCGCCGCTCATTACCAAGATATTGGGAATGCCGAGCGCGGCCGCGCCGAGGAGGTCTGCCTGAAGGCCGAGGCGGTTGCGGTCACGGCAAGTCATCTGCATCACCGGGTCGGGATAGCCGCTGTCAATCACCAGACGCGAAAAAGCGAGAGAAGACATATGAAGGGTAGCGCATTGATTGTCAGTCACATTCACAGCGTCCGCAAATCCTTGGATTTGGCGCATATTTTTAAGAGCGGACGACGCATCCGCACCTTTCGGTGACGGAATCTCCCCCGTTACTAAAAACTGAGTTGACTGCAATTTTTCTTTAAATGTCCCTTTGGAATCCATATTTACCCTCGTCTGCAAACCGTTTTGTTCTATCTCTCTCGGAATAATTTTCAGCAACACATTGACACCGGATTCGATTTCTCACAAAATAATAACATTTTAACAACACTTAAATAACATTTGACTGACATTAACAACATTTGACTGGCATTAACAACATTTGAATAACATTTGAATAACATTTCAAAAGCCTTACACCGCGTGATCTTTCGGCATTTGGACGTTTTTAAGCAGCGGTATCATGTGAAGCGAATCCATTTTTTGCTCAATCAGGTACCACACGCAATCGTTTTCTTTTGAAACCTCACATTTGTGATTTTTGGAACCGCCACAGGGGCCGTTCATCTGAAATTTCGGACAGCGCGCATTCGGACAGATGCCTGTGAAATCGCCGATGTTGCACGCGCCACACATAATACACAAGTTTTTGGACGGATTTGCGCCTAAACAGCCGCCCAGAGAGACGGTCTCATTCGTTCCCGTCACGAAAACATCCGAAACAGCGGCAATCACGGATGTGCCGCTACCGCACCCCATCACCAAAATAGCGTCAGCTTCCCGAATCTTTTCATTCTTTTCAACCAAGTGGTCAAAAGAGCGGATGCTGCATGCCGCTGTCGGCATCACCCAGCCGATGACAGGATAACCTTGCGCTGTCAGCCTGTCAACCATACTCAGAACTTCAGGTTCTCCGCCGGTTTTCATTTTAGCCGCACAGACATTGCAGCCGACAATAAAAATATTTTTTTTGCCTTCCAAATACGGCAAAATCTCTTCAAAAGGTTTAGGTTTGGTAATAATCATAATTATCTCGAAATGGTTTGAGGAACCGAATTTCCATGTCGCCGGAAGAACATACGTTTTTGCGTTTTTACCCGGCCGCTGTTGAAAACAGAATGACTTAAAAATTCAGAATATCATAACATATGTCTTATTTATATATATAGTTAGAGGGAGATAGCATAAAAACGCAATCAGTGACTCGCTTCTGCCACAATTTTTCCTCAGTGAAACGCATCAGAACCGTTAAACCGATTACAAATCATTAAAACCATTAAAACCGTTAAAAACATAAAAGCCGTTAAAATCATAAAGCCGTTAAAATCATAAAGCCATTAAAATCATAAAGCCGTTAAAACCATAAAAGCCGTTAAAACCATAAACAATTAAAACCATTAAACAGCAGTTATTCATTTTCAAATTTATTGGAGGAAAACGATATGAGAAAGCCTGTTGTATCGGGAATGTTCTATAAATCCGGCGAAGACGGATTGAAAAAAGAAGTGGACAACGCTTTTGAAGCGGCAAGGGAAAAATCCGAATACTCCGGAAAAACGATTGCCGTTGTCAGCCCGCATGCCGGATACATTTATTCGGGAAAGACGGCGGCTGCGGCAATCGCGTCCGTCTAGGAAGCGGACATTTACGTCATCATCGGCCCCAATCATACGGGTCTCGGCGAACCGGTCTCATTTTCACAAGACCTTTGGAACACGCCCCTCGGAGAAGTGGAAACCGACAGAGCTTTGGCGCCGTTTTTTGACGGAACAGGGATTGTTCATGACGAAAAAGCGCATTTCAGAGAACATTCGATTGAAGTCATCGTTCCTTTCCTGCAGCGTAAAATGAAAGAGAAGCCTTTTAAAATCTTCCCGATCGTCATGGGCGATCAAAGCGAAGAAGCGGCATGGGCCGTTGCGGATATCCTTATTCCGGTGATGACGGGAGAAATATCTCTTCAAAAGGAAAACGGCGGCGAAAAATTAAAGGTTGCCGTCATCGCGTCCTGTGACTTTTCTCACTATGTGCCCGAAGATTTTGCCAAAAAACACGACAAGGATATCATTGACAGAGTGACGGCTTTGGATACCGACGGATTCTATGATTTCATCCGCGAACATGACTCGTCCCTTTGCGGTTACGGGCCGGTCGCGGTCTTAACGATGGTGGCCAAAGCCTTGAACGCAAAAGGAAAACTTTTGGAATACAGAACAAGCAACGATGAAAGACAGGTGCGCGGCGCCCCTGTTGTGGGTTACGCGGCTGTGACTTTCACGATGCAATAAGCAAATATTAAAAACAAATATAAAATTGTACTATGATGTATGTTTCTAGAGAGGCATCTAAAGTTATTTTTGCATCAATAACTATTTATATTTACTAAACTTGATAATAATGAGAGTTATATCATAGTTAGGAGAAAACACCATGGATCTCATTGATGAATTACGCCAATTTTCAACCCGTGTTGCTACGATTAAAAGTGCGATTAAAACAGAAGAAGCAACAAAGCTTGCTCTTGTTCTTCCATTTTTTGAATTGCTCGGATATGATATTCGCAATCCTTTGGAGTTTGAGCCGGAATACGCAGCTAACTTCGGCGTAAAAAAAGATGCAAGAGTGGATTATGCAATCATCATTGACAAAAATCCGATTATTTTAATTGAATGCAAGCCTTGTGATGAGGACTTGGAAAAACACGCCGGACAATTGTTTCAATATTTTGCGGCGACAACGGCCAAATTCGGAATATTGACAAACGGCATCATTTATCAGTTCTATACAGACATTAACGAGACAAATAAAATGGATAAAGATCCGTTCCTCGTTTTTGACATTTTAGATTTCGATGAGAATATAGTTCCCGAATTAAAACGATTCGCAAAGAAAACTTTGGATATTGACGCCGCTTTTAACGCTGCGGCTGAATTGAAATACATGGGAAAAATCAAGGAATTATTATCCTCTGTGCGTACTGAACCGCAGGACAGTTTTGTCAAATATGTGATGGCAGAGATCTATGACGGAAAAGCAACAACAAAAGCCATAGAAAAATTCAGGCCGATCATAAGGCGCGGTTTCAATCAATATATCAATGACGCAATCAGCGGAATGCTTCAAAACGCGATTAAAGTTCAATCCAACCCAAATATTGCTCCTATGGAAGCAGTCCAAGATGAGGTCCCAATATCTGAACAACAGGCCGAAGAAGAAAGAATAACGACACTTGAAGAATTTGAGGCGTTTGCGATCGTTAAATCAATTGCAAGAGAAATCTGCGATGTCAACAGACTGACATATCAGCATACACGCGATTATACAGTCGTTTTGTTTGATAACCACACATGGAAAAGAATTTGCCGTTTTTGGTTTAACAGAAAACAAAAGTACATAACGATTCCCGATGAGAATAAAAACCCCGTGCGCTACGATATATCTAATCTCAACGACATATATGAACACGCGGACAAAATAAAAGAAGTATGTAAACGCTACTTATAAAAACCGGTAAACAAAAACGGAAATATTGATATTTTAAATAGGGTGATCTGATCTGCAATTTAGAATTACAGTTACAACGCAGCGTTTCACCCTCAAATCCTCAATGATAACTTTTTTAAATTTTTCAATAAGAGCGTTGATGATTTGAATATTGAATGACGCTGTGTTTTTCTCATGTCCCTTCTTTTTTAAACCGGACCGCCGTTTTGGATGTAGCGGGCGATTTCCGTCACCAATTCTTCAATTGTTTTGCCGTCGCCGTAAACCGTGATATCGGCATGTTTGCGGTAAAGCGGCAGCCTTTCATTGTACAGAACTTCCAAATTTTGTCCGGCCTTTAACGCAATGCCGCGGGTTGAAATGTTTTGGATCCGGCGCGTGATTTCGGGGAAAGAGACTTCTAAATAAACAACGGTCCCGATATCTTTGAAATGAGACATGGCTTTTTCACTGTAGACAACGCTTCCGCCCGTCGAAATGACGCTTTTGGAAATTTCCAGACGGGAAACGATGGTTTCTTCGATGTCAATAAAACCCGAAAAACCTTCCTCGTCGACCAAGTCCTGCAAAAGAGCGCCGGCCTGCTGCTGGATGAGAAGATCGGTGTCTAAAAAGGATAAGCCGAGGGATTTCGCCAAAAGGACGCCGGAAGTGCTTTTTCCGGAACCCGGCATACCGATAAGAACAACATTCGTTTTTCCGGCCGGCGAAAACGCTTTTTCGGATTCAGAAAGAGGGGAAGAGCGAGACCGTGACATAATTTTCAACTGCTTTTTCAACTGCTTTTTCAACTTCTTTTTCAACTGCTTTTTCAACTGCTTTTTCAACTGCTTTTCAATGCTTTTTATTGCTGAGACATTCATAACAAATAACATTGATACAAACCTGACACGGTTTTGTTGAAGTGTAGCAAAACCTAACATTGCCTAACATGGTTTTGAATCGGCGCAGCAACCCTTAGACTTTGTTTTGCATAAGTGTAGCAAAGTCTAGCATGATTTTTTAGATGAAACAAGTATAAAAAGTATATTCTTGTTCAACATAAAATTTAAAAAAAAAGGATGGGAACGGGAGGAGCAATACAAATAAAAAAGGGATGAGAAAAGTAAAAGAATTAATTCTCGAGAACGATCTCGATATTAATGTCTTTCGGAACTTGAATTCTCATTAATTGACGAAGGGCGCGTTCATCGGCGGCGAGGTCGATGAGTCTTTTGTGGACGCGCATTTCCCAGTGATCCCATGTGGCTGTTCCGTCACCGCTCGGGCTTTTTCTTGTCGGAACGACCAGTTTTTTGGTCGGGAGCGGAACCGGGCCGGAAATGCTGACGCCTGTCCTTTCGGCAATGGCTTTGACCTGATTGCAAACGCTGTCAAGGTC
>WRDC01000082.1 GCA_009783635.1 Methanimicrococcus sp.
CAATCGCGACCGTCGGCTACGGCAGTCCTGTCCTCACAAAAGGCCTGCATCCGTCCGGTTACGATGAAGTTTTGGTTTACAATGTGGATGACTTGGTTCTTGTCGACCCCGAATTTGAAGCTGTCAGAATCGGCGGCAAAGTCGGCGCCAAGAAAAAGGCGGCCATCGTTGAGAAAGCCAAAGAATTCAACATCAAGGTGTTAAACCCGGGAAAGGGGGCGTAAAACAATGGCAGACTTGAAAAACCAGAAGAGAATGGCCTCCCAAATCCTCGGATGCGGCAGAGACCGTGTCTGGATCGACCCGACCAAAGCGGAAGACATCTCAAAAGCCATTACCCGCGAAGACATTCGTAACTTGATTTCTGAAGGGACAATCAAAGCCCGGAAGGTCAAGGGTGTCAGCCGCGGACGTGCGAGACTTGTTGACGAAAAGCGCAAGTACGGTCACAGAAAAGGCCCCGGTTCCCGCAAAGGTAAGAAGGGCGCCAGAACCGACAGCAAAGGCTTGTGGATGAAGAAGATCCGCGCGCTCAGAAAAAAACTCAAAGAGATGCGCGCCGATGAAACCCTCAACAAATCCGCCTACTGTAAATTTTACAGAAAAGCCAAAGGTGGCGAGTTCAGAAACGTCGCTCACCTGGAAGCCCACATTAAAGCAATGGAAGATTAATAAAGGTCAAAAACAAAGGTCAAAAAATTGCTTCCTTCGCCTTTGGCTTGGGTTGCAATTTTTTTCCGACTACCATGTCAGAAAACTTTTATTGGGACGCCTGTGGCGCCCTATCTTTTTTATTTTCTGAAAATTAAAAAAATATTTAAAATGTTTTAAAAATATCTTATTTTTGGCAAATCAGACGTTCTTAAGTTCTGAGCGGATGCTGCCGATTCTGGCAACGCGCTCGGCGAAAGCGTTGTGTTTGTGAATGCTTTCTTCGTTGATTTGTTTGATTGTAATGATTGCGTCATCGGGAAGCTGCGGGAAGGTGTGGACCACTTTCTTGGCCATTGTCCGAACGCAGTCTTCGACGAATTTCGGATTTTTGTGCGCTTCCTCAACGACCTTTTTCTCATCGGCGCGTTTCAAGATTTCATAAACGTTGGAGCTCATGGAAGTTTCGATGATTTGAATGATCTGCTCCAGACGAACGCCGGTGGTGTCAAGCGTCTGAATGGAGATGATGCCGCGGCCGCGCTGGTTGTGGCTGGCCATTGGAATTTCATTAAAGAATTCGGAAATTTGGCCGTTCGTTAAACCGAGTTCCTTGAGTTTGAGCTCGGCCTCTTCCTGCATCATGGACTGGGCGCAGGGGCAGGCTGTCATGCCCGTTACTTCGGCGCCGATCAATTTTTGGATTTGAACGGCGTTGCTGCCCTCTGTTCTTTCGGCAACGGCGTCGGCGAAAATGTCGACAAATTGCTGGCAGTCCGCGCCTGTCGCGGGCGATTTTCGGCGAATCATGTATTCGCTTTTCATACGGACTTCTGCGCGGGAAGCATATTCATGGCGGCCGATCAAATTTTCGGCAATGTCGCCGCACAATTTTTCGATTTCGTAAACAGGGGATTGAGAGATATTGGTTAAAATTTCTTCAATCGCTTCAAAGTTGCGGGACAAATTGGCGCCTTTTCGGTCGGACGGCAGGTCGACAAAAATATCGAAGGACGACATCAGAACAATCGGTCTTTTGTTTTCCCTTTTTATTTCAATGAGTTTTTTAACATCCGTTACACCGACACGTGTTAAATTAATGGGGACGGGCGGGCGGTTGGCCTGAACGTCCGGAAGAATCGGGCATTGTGTCATTCAATTTTACCTCTTGAGTTGTTTTTGATCATGCTTGCGATGCTTGCGTCACATCTTTGTTTTTGAATAAAATTCAGCATAAATAACGCTAACAACTATCTGTTGATATAAAAAGTTGTTTCAAAAGGCGATGCCGAATGTTTAAACGATGCCGAATGCTTAAAAAAAGACGAGACGCAAGCGTCATCAAAATAGCGGTTTGAAAAACAAAGAACAAAACCGTGAAAAAACAGAAAGATTAAAAGGACTTCGGCAGAGCAAAGTTTGCTCTGCTGAAGTAAGAGTATAACCAAATGCTGACTTAGATTTCGTCAAGTTTTTCGATCTTGACTTTTTCAACGAAGGGTTTGTTGATCTTTGAGGGCATCCAGGACGGTCTGTTCTTGGGTGCGTCAACGACTTCTTTCCATGCTTTGAAGATGTGGACTTTCTTGGTTCCTCTTTCTCTGAGCATGATTGTCTCAGGCTTTTTCTTTGTGCCGCTGCCGCGGTTTGCGACTTTTAAGGCTGCCTGTCTGGGCTGTTTGCCGGTGAAGACACCGGTTTCATTTCCGTTTTTGTCTCTTAACACGAAATTTCTGGTTTCTGCCATCTTAATCACCTTTTGCAATAAATATGATATTGCTGAGAAAGAATAATCCAAGCTCATATATATAGTTTGTTACGGAATTGTCCCTATTAGCACTGTTTTAACGAAAAATGTTTTATTATTTCAGAGTCAAGATAATTTTATACATAGTTATCGAATATATCTTGTTTTTTCGTTTTTTTTGATGGAAGCCGTTGTTATTTTTTGAAAAACAGAAAGGCTAAGAAAAGATATGAATTTCAAGATGAGACTCAATATATGATGAATATTTCAGGGGAAAGCAACATCGGCGGGCGTTACGACAAAATACGGCTTACGGGCGGGACATTTCGCTGATTGTCGACAATTTTATGAACGCGGAAATTTTTGAGACCGGAAATTTTTGAGCCTGTTTTGAGACCTGTTTTGAGACCTGTTTTGAAACCTGTTTTGAAACCTTCTTTTAGACCCCGCGGTTTTTGCCGGCTATAAAATGTTGTATCAACATCAAAACATTTAAAAAGACAAAACGGTTTGACATTATTACCGTAATAACACTGCGGCACGTCTTTGTTTAACAGGAAAATCAGAAAAGGAATCAATCGGCAGGGAACAGAAATGGCATTGAAATTTGAAGATGTTTTAATTGAATCATTGCCCTACATACGGGATTTTTGGGAATCCGTGATGGTCATCAAAGTCGGCGGCAATGCGATGCTGAATCCGGAAAAAACAACAACGGTAATGGAAAGCATCATTCAGGACATCGTTCTTTTGCATTTTGTCGGCATCAATCCGATTATCGTTCACGGCGGCGGCCCGGAAATTACCGAAAAGATGGAAAAGATGGGTAAGCAGCCGAAATTTGTCGGCGGCCTTCGGGTTACGGACGACGACACCCTTGAAATCGCGACCATGGTTCTTGTCGGAAACATCAACACGAAAATGGTTTCTTTAATTAACAAGCACGGCGGCAAAGGCGTTGGTCTCAACGGTCTTGACGCGAACCTGATTATGGCTCACAAAAAGAAAAACCAAAAAGTCATCGTTGACGGCAATGAAGAAGACATTGACATCGGCTGGGTCGGCGAAACGGAAATTATCAACCCAAGGCTTCTTAAAATGATGATTGAGAACAATTATATCCCCGTTGTGTCCCCTGTTGCCGTGGATAAAAAAGGCCAGATGCTGAACATTAACGCCGACACGGTTGCCGGCGACATAGCTGCGGCGCTTGGCGCGAAAAAACTGATTATGATGACCGACATTTCCGGCGTTCTCAGAGATGTCAAAGATAAAGAGAGCAGGATTTCCAAAATCAGGCTTTCTGAAATCGACGGGCTGATAAAGGATGAAGTCATCACAAGCGGCATGATCCCGAAAATCCGGGGCGCGGAAGTTGCCGTGAAAGGCGGCGTTGAAAGCGTTCACATCATCAACGACAGCACACCCCATTCGCTGCTGCTTGAGCTGTTTACGGATACCGGTGTCGGTACAATGATTTTCGATGAAAAAGAGAATGAATAATTTTCTTTAAAAAATGATAAAAATCAGACTGATAAAAAACAGACTGATAAAAATCAGGCTGATAAAAATAAGACTGATAAAAATTTGATTAATAAAAATCGGATTGATAAAAATTTGACTGATTAAAAAGTGACCGGAGGCGAAAGCCTCAATCTTCGGTCACTCTTTGCCGATCTTTTTCACCAAGCGGGCCACATCCGTTCCGACTTCGGAACATTTGGAAGAACCGCCCATGTCAACGGTGTTGACCTTCTTTTCAATAATATTCTTTTCAACCGCTTTCACGATCGTGTCGGCGGCTTCTTTTTCGCCGAGCGTTTCAATCAAAAGAGCGCCGGCCCAGATGGTTGCCAAAGGATTGGCGCGGTCCATGCCTTTATATTTGGGGGCGGAACCGTGGATCGGCTCAAACATACTGGTGCCCTTCGGATTGATGTTGCCGCCGGGGGCGAGGCCGAGACCGCCCTGAATCATGGCGCCGAGGTCGGTGATGATGTCGCCGAACATATTCGGTGTCACGACAACGTCAAAGAATTCGGGGTTTTTAACAAACCACATGGTAACGGCGTCAACGTAGTTAAAATCGGTTTGAACGGTCGGGTAATTTTTGCCGACTTCTTCAAAAGTTTCGCGCCAGAATCCGTAAATGTCGGACAGAACATTGGCCTTGTCAACGGAGGACAAATGCCCGTTTCTGTTTTTGGCCAAATCAAAAGAATACTCCATCACGCGTTTTGTGCCCTCTTTGGAAACCATCCCGACTTGATAAGCGATTTCTTCGCTGTCGGTTTCGATGTCCATGCCGAATTTGGCGGAATAAAGGTCTCTTTCAACTTCCAAAAGTTCTTTCTTTTGACCTTTTGTACAGCGGCCGCCAATTCCGATATAGAAATCTTCGGTATTTTCACGGACAACAACAAAATCAATATCTTTGGCGGTTTTTCCTTTCAGAGGGGTTTCAACGCCGTCCAGCAATTTGATCGGGCGGAGATTGATGTACTCATCAAAAGCGAAACGAAGTTTCAAAAGAATGCCTTTTTCGAGGATGCCGGGAGCCAGTCTCGGGTCACCGAGCGCGCCCAAGTAAATCGCCTTGCAGCCGCCGAGTTCTTTCAGCGTTTCATCGGATACCAGTTCGCCCGTTTCCAAATAATGATCGGCGCCGAGCGGGTATTCCACCCACTCCACATCAAAGCCGAACACTTCTCCGGCCGCGTCGATTACTTTTTGTCCTTCCCGAACGATTTCGGGTCCGATTCCGTCACCGCCGATGACCGGCACTTTATATTGAGTCATGAATACATCCTCCGTTTGGTTTTGGTTTTTAATTTGGTTTTAGTGTTTGTTTTAGTGTTTGGTTTAGTGTTTGGTTTAGTGTTTGTTTTAGTTTGGTTTTTAATTTAGTTTTCTGTTTTTTCATTTCAGATTTGTAATTGATGAATTCAATTTTTAAAATATTGATTTTTATTATTCAATATCAAAAATGAGCGGAATGAAAGGAAAACCGGTTGATTTTCCGTCAATTTTCAAACCGGTTACAGATTTTTCTGCGTGTGTTTTACTAACCCGCCGTCTTCAATAATTTGCATTAAAAAGTCGGGGAGCGGCACGGTTTTGTATTCTTCGTTTTTGGTAATATTTCTCACAATTCCGGCGCCGACGTCGGCTTCTAAAATATCGCCGTCTTCAATACGGTCTGTTTCCGCGCACTCGATGAGCGGTAAACCGACATTAATGGAATTGCGGTAAAAAATGCGCGCGAAAGACTTGGCAATCACACAGCCGACTTGAGATCCGATCAGCGCAAGCGGCGCGTGCTCGCGGGAGGAGCCGCAGCCGAAATTATTGCCGCCGACGACCATGTCACCCGGCTGAACTTGTTTCACAAACTCAGGACGGACGCCGCAAAAGGTGTATTGAGACAATTCCTTCGGCGTATTAAAAATCAGGTAAGTGCCGGGGATCACGGCGTCTGTATCGACATCATCGCCGAATTTGAAAGCTTTACCTTTATAAGTTTTATTTTCCATGATAATCATTTTGATAATGTCCGTTATAAATATTATTGTTTGGAAAAGCGAAGATGTTAATTAACTTTCCCGTTTCGCCATTACTTTGAAAAAGAAATAAACCCGCATTTTATAGCAAAATATTATAAGGAAGAAAGGAAGAGTGTTGAACATGGAACAAAAAACTTATAAATCCTTC
>WRDC01000083.1 GCA_009783635.1 Methanimicrococcus sp.
TCAAAATGAATCAGCTGTCTGATTTTCAATTCTCTCAGGTTCATGTTTTTAGAATGATTCCGACGTGTTTACAAAAAGTACAAATTTTCAAAGGTAATAATGAATAAGTTAAAAAGAATAAGTTAAAGGATTAGAAGATGCGCTGAATAATGGTTAGAAAATGTTTGATTTTTATGACTGTCAGTGCGGCCGCGAATTTGCGCATCCTTGGTTGAAAATAAGAAATATTTGTTGATGCTGTCCGAGAAATGAGGTTTACCCATGTCTTTTTTATCCGATGCCGAAATCAAAAATTTACTGTCTCAAGAACCCCCGCTTGTTGAAAATTACATTGATCTGGAAACTCAGATTCAGCCCAACGGTTTTGAAATGACGGTTTCCGAGATTTATGCAATTGCCGGCGCCGGCGCCGTTGATTTTGATAACAGCGGCCGAAAAACGCCGGTCAAAAAACAGCTTTTGTTTTCCGAAGACGGCTGGCTTCATTTGGACCCCGGGTCTTATTCCGTCATTTTGAATGAAACCGTCCATATCCCGAAAAATATCGCGGCGATTGCTTATCACCGGTCCAGCCTGACCCGAAGCGGCGTCGTTCTCGGAACCGCCGTCTGGGATGCCGGTTACAGCGGCCGGAGCGAATGCTTGTTGCTGGTTCACAATCCGGCCGGTTTTGATGTTAAAAAAAATGCCCGAATCATGCAGCTTCTGTTTTTCAGATTGGGGACCGATGTTGATAATTTGTACAAAGGCATTTATCAGCATGAAAATATGAAGAAATGAGAAATGAAGAAATGAAGAAATGAAAAAACAAATCATTTTTTCGTTATTTTAAAAAGTTTTCCATTTTGAAAGAAAGACAACGTTTAATCCCAGGTTCATTATTATCGTGAATTGTGGTTTAATGAATTTGTCCTCTTTTTTATTGATTTTAATAACAGTCGTCATGTGCGGTTCCATTGCTTTAAACAGCGGCGCTCTCTTATCAAATACGGATATATTCTTTTCAGCGCCCGTAAAAATCGAAATCGTCCAAATCACCGCCGGTGACCGCTACAATGATACAATGCGTTTTCAGGATAACACAATTATTCTCAAACACGCGGGAGGGCGTCCGATTCCGTTGGATTCGGTTTCGGTTCAAATTCTCGGGACGGGAAATTCTTACAAAGGAATTCCGGGCTCCGGCGGCCGTCTTGTTTACGGCGGTATTGAAATTCATTATGAGAATCTGAGCGCGGACAAAAAGAATGTCTGCTTCGGAAAAAATAATGCGGAGACGGTGAAAGACGGGTTTTGGTCCCCCGGGGAAATTTTAATTCTGACGGGCAACGACAGTTTGAATGCGTCAACGCCGGGAATTTCCGTTACAGTTGACGGCGAAAGCGGGACATCCAATAATTACGGTTTATCTTCGGGAACAGATGTGGAAATATCCCTTTATCAAACAAACGCCACCGGAAAACGCATGATTTTCAAAAAGACGGCCCGGATATGAGGAACCAATGCCGGACGCCGTAAACTTAATATTTATAGAATGAAGGGGTTTTGTACATTCCGCCTTGAACCGTTTTTCAAAGCTTTTTGAAACGCTTTTGAAATTTGAAATTTGAAGCTTTGAAGCTTTGAAGCTTTTGAAGCTTTGAAGCATTTGGAACGTTTGAAGTGTTTGAGGCGTTTGAAGCGTTTTAATACTTTCACTCTCTTATCCGCGGTAATTTAAACCGGCAGATGAAAATATGACCCATCCGAATCCGCCTCCCTTTGAAACGGCGTATACCATGACTTCAAAAAAAGACTCTGCTCCCGGTTTTATGAAATATTTTACAAAACCGAGCTGCTATCCCAATCAAGAGGACGCAATGAAACAGATAGCCGGCGCTCTTGAGAAAGGGGAGGTCGTTCTTTTTGAGGGAGCTTGCGGAACGGGTAAAACGCTGAGTGCGCTGGCGCCGGCGCTGGATGTTGCTTCCCGTCAAAACAAAAAGGTCATTATCGTCACCAATGTCCATCAGCAGATGGTTCAGTTTATCCGCGAAGCGCGCGACATCAAGCAGAAAAACGATATCAAAGTCGCCGTTATGAAGGGCAAGAAGTCGGTCTGTCCCGACCGGCTGGATTATGAGGAATGCCGCGCCAAATCCGAAAATACGTATGAACTTCTTGAAATGGAACGGCTGTTCCAAAAAGCCAAAAAAGAGTTAGCGGAAGCGAACGAAAGATATAAGGCAACGAAGGACCCGAGAGAAATGTCTTTGCGTGTTGAAATTGAAGCCGAAATTAAAGAAGCGGAACCTAAAATTCAAAAAAAAAGAGAGCGGTCGTGCCCTTATCTTTATGAAGTTCTTCAATCGGAAGCAGCTCCGTTCCGAAGATGGCTTTTCGATGATGTCCGAAGTCCCGAAGACATCAGCGAATACGCCGGAGAAAAAGGTATGTGCGGTTATGAATTGCTGAAACGGGAGATCAAACACTCCGATTTGATTATTTGCAATTACCATCACGTTTTAAGTCAGGAAATCTTTTCAACGATCCTCGGCCGGATGGAGCGGGTGCCCGAAGATGTGATCGTTATTTTTGACGAGGCGCACAATATTGAACACGCTGCCCGGGCGCATGCGTCGATTACCATTTCGGAGCGCATCGTTGAACGGGCGATCAACGAAATCGAAGAGCATCGCGACCGTTTTCCTCAACAATTAAAAGAGGACGCTCAGAAAATATTCCATTTTTTCTTCCAATCAATTCATGATATTTACGAATCATCGCTGGGATTCGGTTCCCGAAACAAAGTCGGCGTCAACTGGACCGATATTCAAATCAGCGACCCGTATGAACGGTTCGACATCCTCAAGGACAGGTTTTTGAAAAAAATTGCCGATTATAACAAGGACGAAGGAAAAAAATTAACGCTTCAGTCTATACAGACCATCCTCATCAATATTTCCGAAATCGGCAACATCATCGAGGCTCTTTATTATGAAAGTTACAAATCCGGCGCCGATACGGCACGCCGGAAATCTAACATCAACCGCGCCTCCGATTTCCTGTTTGCTTATCTTTTGAATTCCGAAAATCCGAATTATTATCCGATTTTAAACATCCGAAAAGATATTGAGGCGAATGAAATCTATGGCCGGGTTGAACTTTTTACATGCATCCCGAGGAATGTGACGGCGCCGCTTTTTGATTCTTTGGGAGGTTTGGTTTTGATGTCCGCGACATTCCGGCCGTTTGATATGGCCAAAGAAGCGCTCGGCATCGAACGAGAATGCATTGAAATCGCTTATCCGACAACGTTCCCGCCCGAGAACCGAAAGACTTTTGCCGTTTCCATTCCGCCGCTTTATTTGAGCAAAAGAAATGATGTTTGGGTCAGGGAAACGGTTGAACAGACCATTGTTTCGGCTGTTTCCGCCACAGCCGGCAATACGATTATTTATTTCCAAAGTTTTTCCGAGGCTGAAAAATATTACTCTTTCCTCTCCGTTGATTGGATGCTGGCGGAATCCGGTATCAAAGTTCTTTTCGATCAGGCGGGCGTTTCATCCAATGCCGTCCGTGAGGAGTTTTTCAAAATCGGCGAATCCGGCGGCCGAAGTCTTTTGGTCAGTTATATTCTCGGAACGCTCAGCGAAGGCATTGATTACAGGGACAGCCGCGCCCGTTCCGTTATCATTGTCGGCATCGGGTATCCGGCGCTCAATGATCGCACCAAAGCGATCGAAGCGTCATATGATACCGTTTTCGGTCAAGGGGAGGGTTGGAATTTTGTTGTTTTGGTTCCGACCATCCGCCGGATCCGGCAGGCAATGGGACGCGTTGTCCGCTCTCCGACGGATTACGGCGTTCGCATTCTTTTGGACGCGCGTTTCCAAAAGAGCGCCGCGCGAAAACTCGGTAAGTATTCCGTTTTTCGGGCTTTTCCGGAAGAAGAAAGCTCTGAATTCGTTGACGTATTGCCGGTTCAGCTGGCGGGAGAACTGGAAACCTTTTTTAAAGACCATGATCCTGACCCGGAGTTTGATTTGATTTAAATAAATCATATAATAAGTAAGCGCTGCTTATTTTTGCATAAAGTCAAATAGAATCAAATAGAATCACGATACAAATAATCATGATATTATTGTACTTGATTTCATTATTGTATTGTTTTGATTTAAAAAGGTTGAAATTATGACCATTCAAGAAGTTATTTCAGAAGTGACCGAAGAGCTTGAAAAAATCGTCAGCACTCAAACTGTTATTGGCGACCCGATCACTGTGAGCGGAAAAACGTTTATCCCGATTACGCGTCTTTCTGTCGGCTTTGCCAGCGGAGGATTTGAACGCGGCAGCAAGACCGGCGGAAATGTGCCCTATGGCGGCGGCGGCGGGGCCGGCGCCAAAGTCGAGCCGATTGCTTTTATTGTAATTGACAACGAAAAAACAGAGCTTTTGACCATCAAAGAATCACAGCTGGAAGACGAAATCGTCAGATTCCTGTCCCTGATTCCGTCCATTATTGACAAGGTGAAAGCGGCCAAAAAAGAAAAAAAATCCAAGCCTAAAACCATTGTCGTCGAAGATGATTCCGGCAACGCCTGATTCAACGCTGCTGACCGCGGCAGTTTCCGTTTAACATCTTCAAGATATTTTTCGGTTCTTGCCGTATACTTCCGGTTCGATGTTCGTCATGACGCTTGCATCCGTTCTTTCAGCAGCCGGCTACTATTTAATTTTAGGCGCCGGTCTGATCCTCTTTCTCTTCCTGCTTCTTTTAGCCGCGGTTTTCGTTGCGACGCTGTTCATGAATGTTCACGGACAAATCAGCGCCGAGGCCAATCCATCCTTACGAAAAAGCCGCGCCATTCTTTTTTTCAAAATGCCGTTTTACCGGTATGATCTTATTGATTTCGAAAGTGGGGAGAATGAAGACGAGGGCAGTGAAGACGAAACGGACGAAGATGAAACGGACGAAGACGAAACGGACGGAGGTGAGACAGACGAAGGCGAGGATGACGATGAGACGGCAGCGGAAGCCTGTCTCGACAAATGTGTCTGCCATGTCACGGTTACGGACGAAGATATTCGGTTCAGGACAGTGAAATCCAAAAAACACAGCAGTGAATATGAAATCGTTATTCATACCAAGGAAACGGATGAAATTCAGGAAACAACCGTTTCCGAATTTGAGTATGAAACAGAAGACGTCATTGAATATGAGACAGCATCTGAAGAAGATGTTGTTGAATCTGAGGCAGTATCTGAAGAAGATGTTGTTGAATCTGAGGCAGTATCTGAAGAAGATGTTGTTGAATCTGAGACAATATCTGAAGAAGAAACGTTTTCTCCCGACGGTGAAGATTCCGATGAAGACCGGTTTGGTTATGATTTTGATTATGAAAATATTTCGGAAGACTTCTTTTCGTCTTTGGAAAATATTAAAAGACACGTTGATTTGTCCGACCCGCTTCAATTCGTTTCCGATTCGCTTTCGGCAGCTTCGAGCCTTTCCCGCGTGATTGCGCGTTTTACCGGCGATCTTTTACTGAAAACAGAGATTTGGGATCTGTCAGCGGATGTGATTTACGGTTTATCCGACCCGGCCGAGACGGCGGTTTCATACGGCGGCATTCATTCTTTTAAAGCGTCTCTTTATGCTTATTTCCTTCATGTTGAAGCGACTTCCTTTTCTCTTAACAAGAGAGAAAAAGCCGAACAGCTGGCGGATGTTTTGAAAGACGACATACTCATTGTTCCCGACCTGTCACAAAAAACAATAGAGGGCGAAGCTAATTTCAGTTTTTCGTTTTGGATCCCGCGTTTGTATATTCCGACATTCCGCCTGCTTTTGAACAAAAACAGCCGCAGGGTTTTCCGGCATTACATTTATCCCTACTATATCCGCCATTCTTACAAAATGTGGAAAGAAGAACGCCGGAGGCAGAAGGCAGAGAAGAGGGCAGAGAAGAGGGCAGAAAAGAGGGCAGAAAAGAGGGCAGAAAAGAGGGCAGAAAAGAGGGCAGAAAAAAAGGATTTCTGAGAAATCCTTAACTTTTTTTATTTAAATCGTTCAAAACACTCTTATTTCTTCTTCATAACCATGAAGTAGTAA
>WRDC01000084.1 GCA_009783635.1 Methanimicrococcus sp.
TCATATAACTGTTTCGTTTTTGATTAATTAAAAGCCGTTATATCCGGCGATGACTACCGGCTACTATGTTAAAAACCGAAATTAAAATCAAAGATTACCCCGCCGCCGAAAGGCCGCGCGAAAGACTGCAGAAACACGGACCTGATACACTTTCCGATGCGGAGCTTTTGGCAATCGTTCTCAGAACGGGAACAAGCGGAATGAACAGTCTCACAATGTGCCGCCATATTTTAACATCCATGAATTTAAAAGAACTCAGCCGCCGTACGATTCCTGAACTTAGCAAAATTCGGGGAATCGGGCCGGCAAAAGCCTGTCAAATCGTTTCCGTTTTTGAACTGTCCCGCCGTTTGGAAACATACACGGACAAACCAAAGACGAAAGTAAGCTGCCCCGATGATATCTACCGGTTCATATATCCGAAAATCCGGGAAGAGAAGCAGGAGAAATTTATAATCATGTGCCTGGATACCAAAAACCAAATCATCTCTGATGATATCATTTTCATCGGCAGTCTGGACGCAAGTATCGTTCATCCGCGGGAAATATTCAAAACGGCGCTTTTGGCGTCAGCGGCATCCATCATTTTAATCCACAACCACCCCTCGGGAGACCCGACGCCGAGCCGCGAGGATATAATCACAACGAACCGTATTATTGAGAGCGGCAAACTCCTCGGGATTAACGTGTGGGACCATGTGATTATCGGCGACGGGTGCTATATCAGTTTAAAGCAGGAAGAATATGTCTGATTGATGTGTCTGATGAATATTCTGAGAATATTCTGATGAATTATGTCTGATTGATGTGTCTGATGAATATTCTGAGAATATTCTGATGAATTATGTCTGATATATTCAAACGTTCATCACAAAACGGAAAATTAAGGCTGAAAAAAAGATATAAATTAACACGAATTTCCCTTTTTGTAAAAATTTAATTCAAAAAGAGACTTTTGGCACCACATCATTTATAACAGACTATTTCTTTTAAAAAATGAACATGGCTGAAGGTATTTATTTGAGAGATGATCCGTATACGGTTCCTTATCAAGGCATATATGTGATATGCGATGAGAAGAATGAAAAGGCGGAAATCATCGAACGCTCCAATTGTTACAGCGGCGCTTGCTGGTCTTTGTACCATTACGCCAAATCGCCGGCAGTGACAAGCGCTTATTCTTACGGCGAATATATGCGCTATTCCGTTAACATCGGAAAATCGCCGCTCTCTCTGAAGTCATCGGTTGCCGCGGCAGGCATTGAATCTGTTCTCTGTCTTCCCGATAATGAAGTTGAAATTACTTATATGGGCATCGGCGGCGGCGGGATTGGCGCAACCAAATGCCGCGCGCTGGCAAAAGGCGTCAAACGTTATGAAATCACGGAAGCCGGCGGCGGAAAAACAGGCGTCGGAAAAATAATTGTTCCGCGCCGCGAACGTGTGTTGATTGCAATTGACGACACCGATTCATGTGAAGAAGGAGCCACTTGGACGCTGACGCACAATATTGCGAAAACCGTCGGCAATGATGACGCCGTTTATTTATCGCAGGCTTTGGTTCAGCTGTTTCCGGTCCCCGAAAAAACACAAAACTGTATGTCCGCGGTTTTGGAATTCGGTTGCGTAAGCCGGGAAGCAAAAGAAAAATTAGTGAACGATGTCAAAGACCTTCTTTTAGAATACAGCGTCAGTGAAAACACGGGAATGCTCGTCTATTCCGGTTTTGCCGCGACCGGCGAATTAAAAGAATACAGTCATAAAGGCAGAACAGAACGCATTTTAAGAGAAACGGCGCTGGATGTCGCGAAAAAAAACCGTGTCGATGTTGTATTGGACGGAAACGGCATTATCGGCGCGTTAGCCGCTTTTTCATGGTTTTCCAAACCTTCGGACTCCGTTAAACCCGAATTTGATACAAACACCGTCTGATGACGGTTAAAATAAATGCCGGCCAAATGAAAAACAAATAATCCGGCAAAAATCAAAGTTTTCCGCCGTCAATCGCTTTTTTGCATCTGCATTTTTCAACGGTACTTCCGGATTTCAAAGAACCGTCGGAAATCTTTGATGAACCTTTCGAAATCTTCTTTGAAGAACTTTCGGAAATTCCTTTTGAAAAACCTTCGGAAATCCCTTTTGAAGAACCTTCGTAAATCCTCTTTGATGAACCTTTCGCAATCTTCTTTGAAGAACTTTCGGAAATCTGCGCCTCCAAAATACGGGCCAATTTCGAAATGATTTCAAAAACGCTTTTTCGGAGAGTCTCAACGCCGGTTTTTACCTCATCCGCCGTCACCATATTTTGGCTGAGACCGGCCGCCGGATTGGTAATAACACATAACGACGCGTAACATAAACCGGCCTCTTTTGCCAAACACACTTCGGGAACGCCGGTCATGCCGACAACATCGGCGAATTGCGAAAACATCAAAATTTCCGCTTTCGTTTCAAAGCGGGGACCTTCCGTACAAAGGTAAATACCCTCAGAATAAGAAATTTTTTCATCTGACAGAACAGTTTTCAGCAGACTGCGTATATCCGTACAGTACGGATCGGTCATATCGGCATGAACCGTTTCATTGTCATAAAATGTGCCGGCTCTGTTTTTTGTAAAATCAATAAAATCATTCGGAACAAAAAACGGATAATCCGAAAATGTTTCCGGTGTCACATGAACTTCTTTGCCCCCTTTGCCCCCTTTTCTTCCCCTTTTTCCGAAGTTTTCGGACAGCGGAATGGCGCGCATCACACCGACAGAATTCACAGCCAGAACCGGCGCGCCGATTTTTTGAGCGGCTTTGATCAGAGCTCGGAAATTTATTTTGTGAGGCGGCACATGCCTTATTCCCTGATGGCGTGAAATGAAAGCAATCTCGGATGCCGGACCGACCTGAAGAGTCGAATAAGAAACAGACCCGTACGGCGTTCGAATTCTTTGAGAACGGGCGTCTTCCGGCAAAATACCGTAACCGACACCGCCAATCACCGTTAACACAACATTTTGAAACGACATGTAATTAACCTCTTAAAAAATTGCGGCCTCCGCTTCGTTCCGGTCACAATTAAAGATTCGGCGCAAATCGGAACACAGATAAAACTAAAAAATATATGCAGGCAATTCTTTTAAAGGTTCCCGAAAAAAGCAAAAAAAAGATGTATGACTCTGAATAAAAAAATATCAAAAAAATGATGCCTGACTCTGAATAAAAAAATATCAAAAAAATGACACCATATTTAAAAATAAAACCTTAAAAAGAGGAGACGGGGTGCCGTCAGGCACCCCTATAAACGCATACAGACTCCAAGTCAGATGAAAAATTGTGACCGTAGCCCGAAGGGCGAAGGGAACAATTTTTTTGCAATTACACGCGCCTGCGGATATAATTCCACATGAACATACCGGACACGAGAACGACCAATATGGAGAACATGGATAAGTGACCCTGAAGCGATTCAATGACTGTTGAAAGGCTCGGAATCGGGGGATTCGGGTGAACCGAATTATTCTGTTCGGAACTGTCTGATCCGTTGGTTCTTCCCAAAATGACGGCGGATCGGCCGGTGCCGGACGAAGAAGAGCCGGCAGTGACAGGTACATTGGGGTTTTCACCGTTGTCGCCCGAGGGGTCGTCGCCCGAAACAGGGCCGCTGCCCAAAACAGTGACCACGGCAAACGGGGAGAAACTTGTTGTTTCGGCTGTGACAATATAATAAGCGCTTTCCGGGTCATCGGCAATAGTAAGCTTCAGTTCCTCTAATACTTGCTGTCCGTTGGTTTCAACGGCGTGGAAAACCTTTAACTCATCTTTTGCAACAGCAACGCTGTTGATCTGCTTGGGGACCAAAAAGACCAAGGAAACCGTTTCACCCATATCGGAAAGATATTGGTTCACACTGTCCTTGCTTTTGCCGAAATTGATATCAACGAATAAATGGACGAAGACGTCGGAGTCTTCCAAAAGATTTTCGGAATCGAAGTCCTTCAAGGTACCGCGATCCAAATCACCGATTAAAACGGTGGCAGCGCTCAAAAGTGAAGACATTCCTTCCGGGAAGGCCATGGAGGATAAAGTCGGATTCTTGGGTTCCGGATTGCTTGAGACGGGAACATGGAATTCTCCGTTTGGCAGCAGGTAACCCTTCTCACTCATTGAAATATGGACGCCTTCCAGCTCAAAAACGAACAGAACGGCTGCCTCTTCATAATCTCTTGAAGAACTGCTCGGATAAAACATGAATGTAACGTTGGGCGATTCCATCAAATCATCGTACAGTAATGAAAGGTCGGTAAACGTTACAATGTGTTGGAAACCGGTGTTCACGTCCGAACCCGAATTACCTGTATTACCCGAATTGCCCGGATTTCCCGGCGTACCTTGATTACCCGGAGTGCCCGGACTCGCAGGGTCTGAACCTTCCGCGTTGTTTGTGATAATGTTCAAGTAGTCGGCAGCTTCCCGAGGTTCGCCATTAATGAAAAGAACCCATTTCAAATCTTCAGCGCACGATCCTTTCTCCGCGCCTCCCGAATTCCCATACATATCGCTATCAGGGTCATGTTCCGGACAAATGAAAAGACTGCCGATGCTGACATCTTGAGAATCGGACAGATTAACCGAATAAACCATTTGCTGAGGCATAAATACCGTGCCGTAATCATATGTCTCGGGCCGGAAGCCGGTAAACCAATAAACCGACCGGAGATAATTGTTGTCAAAACGGTAAATCAACTCATGGTCCGCCATTTTCTCAAAAATATCCTCATCAAATGATGTGAAGAAGCCGACGTCATAATTGTAATAACCCGATGAACCGACACCGACTCTGTCACTGTAAATCGGATAAAAAACGGTTTTGATATCGTCATCGGATGAAGGAGACAAGAAATATTTATCAAAGGTGAGATAACGTAAACTCTCATTAATTCTTAACGAAAATGAATGAGCATCACCGGCAGTCTTTGAAGTGTCAAAAGAATAGGTATTACCGTTCTCAGAAAACTCAATCTCTTCACCAAAAGCCATTTTTGAACCGGTGTCAACGCTGAAATTGAGGAGATAATTAAAAATGGCAGTGACATTGGATCCGGAGATGTAAATAAATTCCTGATTCTCCTGTGAGGCACGGCTCAAACCAATATAAGAATAAGAATAACTCAAATCAGCCGTGTCAATAGAATCATCTGCCGATGTGATTCCGGGGAAGATAATTGAACAAAAAAGAACAATAAGAAGACAATAAACTCCCGCTTTGGAAACAAATTGAGTATTATTGCTGGAAGACATTAAATCACTTGACACTTGACAATGCACTGCTTACTTATTTACATCTACAAATTGCAGTTGAATCAAAATAAATGGATTAACCGAGCATATGGTAAACTCTGAAGAGTATACTATGAAGAGTAGTTGTTATAAGTATATAAAGTTTATCAATAGTATATCAAAAGATTTTTGAAACATTAATTATACAAAAATATCAATAATATAATTTCATAAATAATAATTACAATAATATTAGCAATGTTATTAATGTCCGTATTAATAAAATTTTTAATATTACTATTCAAAGATATTAACTGAAAAACATTATAAGACAAAATACGATATGGAGCAACATAAACAAGGGAACGGCCCATGTAAACGGTTTCTTTTTCGTTTTGTGACGGCAGATAACCATACCGGCATAGGCCCCGAACGGTCCGAAGAAGGCCAAAATGAGAAGTGTTTTTTCGGAAATGCGCCATTTACCGCCGGAAGCTTTCGCTTTGTCTAAACCGTATGCTGTAAATGCTAAAATATTCAACGCCAAATAAAGAGCGGCGAAAAGGGCAAAATCTGATGTCAACGAAGCCATAGTGATAGTAATCAAACATCCTGATATAAATATTTGATTCATAAGAACTAGAAAAGAGAAACAAGGAACAAAAAGAAAAAAGACTCGGAATTAAAAACAGGATAAAATAAAAAACAAGAATAAAAAAGATATGAAAAAACAGAACAAGAATGAAAAAACAGAACAAGAATGAAAAAACAGAACAAGAATGAAA
>WRDC01000085.1 GCA_009783635.1 Methanimicrococcus sp.
GCGTGTTTGTCCCCTGCTGATAATAGTGTACCGTATACGTAATGTCTGTATTCTGAGTGTAGTAGAAAACAAATTCATTGCCGGACGGTTCAAGGGTCTGTGTAACGCTCGCCGGCTCAACAGCCGTGTAGCCGGGAATCATTGCGGCTTCTTCGGTTACCCGTTGGCCGATGGTCTGATTGGTCATTTCCTTGTCGGCTTTTACGGAAACATCGGTACCCTGCAAATAATAATGCACGGTGTATGACGTTTCAAAAAGGCTTGTCCGTACCCACAGCGCCGGATAAACATACCCGCTCGTTTGGGGACCGTTATAGTCTTGGAAAGCGTAACCCAGATAAGACAAAGAGCCCGCGAAACCGGCAATATCGCCCGCAGACCGAAGCCACATACAAGAGTGTTCGCGTTTGGGGAGGGTGATTTTGTCAAAGTTAGCGCTCGCGATGTCATTACTGTGCATCGTCTGAGTCTGAGCCCTCAAAAAATACGTTTTTGATAAAAACTCAGCCGTTTCGCTATAGCTCAACGCGAAAGCAACATCCTCGCCCGTTCTCACTTGATTGGATGTCGGCGTGCTGAATCCGTTGGCCAGCGCCTCCTCCGTTTGAGAGGTGCCCGGAACTTTTATCGCGTTACTTTCCACCGTATAGTCACGAAGACGGGCATCGGCGGGCAGTTCATCGGCTCTGGCGCCTCCGTTAAACCACTCGTTGATGAATTTGCGGACATATGACTGAGAATAATTTGCCGCGTCACCTGAGCTGTACTGCGTGTATTGAAATTCCGGTTCGTCTTGATTGTTTGAACGGACATTGAGGTAGGTTGTGCGCACAATGAGAGAATAATTGCCGGACGAATCGCTGTATCTTGCGATTTCAACCCAGTCAGCTGTGTCTCCTGTCACGCTCGGGGGAAGAATGGCGCCGTCCGCGGCGGCCGTAAGCTCATCGGAACCGTCGGCGGCAGAAATAAAGTTTGTTGTAACAACCGATCCTGTAAATATTAATGCAATCATAAAGAGGGTAAATAAATGATTAAATATTTTTTCCATTTTCATTTTAACCAACACCTTCGTTAAAGTTGAAATAATGGAAACGGCGAAATCGATGTTGGATATTTTGACAACGCTGTTTTAATCAATTCCATTATTCGTTTAAGTTTTTTTAAAAATTATTCCGTTTTTTTTAACATTTTATTTTTGTAATCATTTTTAGTATAGCTGAGACACAATAAAAAGAGCGTTTTTCAAAAATGCGCATCTGATGATGTCGTTGAAATTCTCTTTCCGTTGTGCAATGTATTTGAGTCTGATGTCAGATTTTTGACCAAATTGCCGAGACCATAGAAAGTTCTGATGTAAAGAAAGGGACTCTACTCATATTGACTGAATTCATCAAGAGATGATTCGCATCCGTTGACCAATGAATATCTTCAGCCGTTTCGGCCGTCAATATAAATGCAGCCATGGCAAACGCAATTAAAAGTAAAGACTACATATTCAATACGAACCCGTGTTTTTTAGGAATAAAGCAAATTATTTAAAGGTTCAAAAATTTTGACTGTATTTCGTGTTTTAATGTTTTTGTTTCTGAAATTTATAAGCATAAATTTCTTCTATACTCGAAATTTGATCTAAATTTTGATTAAATTATTCAAAAAATTTGATTAAATTTCTCATATGAATAATTGAAATATTTTAAATGTATTAATATCTATCTGTTTTACAAGTGAAAATGGTACGATTTTCTATCTGAACATCCAAAAATTTTGATAAGATTTTGAAAGAAAATCAAGTTTGGTAGGTAAAAGAAAAAATTTCTAAATCGTTACAAAAATAATACACATGAATAATACATACATATACATACAAATGTTGCGACAAATTTGAAAGGACGCCGGAAGTCACACACTTCCGGCAAAAAGAAATACGGATCCTTTCGAATTTCACACGTTCATTCAAGTGGTTTTTTTATTCAAGAATTCGTTTTTATTTCTCCGAGATTTCCGAAGAACCGGAGAGGAGGACTTCAAAAAAATCCGAACGGATTCGGACTTCTTTGAAAGTTAAACATTATGTTTTATGCTATGTTTCATGTTATGTTTCATGCTATGTTTCATGCTATGTTTTTTGGACTTTGAAATGAAATTTTCCGCTCGAGGAGCGGATGTATAAAAGCCATTATAAAAGCTGTTTCACAAATTCAACCGGAAACATGGTACGTTCCGCTGTTTCTTCCACAGAAAGCCCTTGCGCCAAGAAGCGCTTGGCAACGCTTTCCATACTTTCCGCGACCTCGATGATATACTGATCGTAATCGTAAAAGCGGATGACATGTTGGCCCCACGGATATTCTTTGCTTTCGTGGATAAACTCGAGTCCTTCCAGAGACTTGAGTTTTGTTTCCCAGTCCTTCAAATCTTCCACTTCAAAATAAAGCTCAAAATTATCGGGCCGCACGCACGGGTTAAATTTTGCGCCCACAAGTTCCTCATAATCGGAATGCAAAGAAAGGCCGCTTTCAAAAGCCACATAAACACCCAAATCTACGATGACTTTTTGTTCCATGACCTTTTCATAAAAATTCTTGGACTTCGCGATGTCCGATACAGAAATCAGCGTTCCGCAATATTTCATATTCAATCCTCCGGTTTATCGTTTCAATTGTACGTCAGAATTTTTGTTCTTGAAAAATGGAGATCATCAGAAACCTGTGATTTTCGGTCTTCTGAAAAGAATTCTGTCTCCGATGATGGAAACCAATTCCCACAGATCAGCCACATAAGATTTGATTTGCTCATCCAGATTTTGGGCATCCGCGACATCCATTTCATAATCGTATTGGAGCGGGCTGCCGATGTCCGTTCCTGACATTTTTGCCGAAGAGCTGAAATCATTGTCACCGAAATTGTCACCGAAATTGTCATCGAAGTCAACATCTCCGACGAACTCAATAAGCTCATCACCCGCGGCGTCCGCGGCTTTTGAGACATCATCGAAATCGCAGTCATCGTTAAGACCGCTGAAACTTTTCCGGCCGGCATATTCCATACCGCCGTAAAAGAAGCCCGTCTCGTTGTATGTCTCATTGTATGTCTTGTTGTATGTCTCGTTGTATAAGCTGTAATGTTTTCGGTCATAAACAGCGCCGATTTTAATCACTTCAAAAAATTCGGTGTCTGATTCAATTGACATTTTTTTGCCTCGGCTGAATGAATTCTTTTATTTTGTAAGAACAAATCTAAAAACGAGCCAAAAGCATATAAAGGTCAAATATGCGGGGTGAAAGTATTAAGAAAAAAATTGCAACCGGAACCGAAGGCAACGGAGGCAATTTTTATAGATACAATTATAAGACTCTAATACCAATTTTATTTTATGTTGAAATATGACTTCCACATTCATTCCAAGTATTCGAAAGATTCCGAAACGCCGTTAAAGGATATTCTGCGCGTCGCGGTGAGTAAAAGGCTCAACGGAATTGCGATTTGCGACCACGATGAAGTGAAAGGCGGATTAAAAGCGCTGGAAATAGTCCGGCAGAATCCAGAAAAATACGGGGATCTGCTTGTCATTCCGGGGACGGAAGTCAGTACGTCCAAAGGGCATATTCTCGTTTTGGGCGTGACGGAAAAAATACCTTCTTTTATGACGCCCGAAGAAACAACAGACTGGGCGCGCGGTTTGAACGCGCTGTCAATTATTGCCCACCCGTACAGAAGAGCGGCGCACGGTATCGGTTATTTAAAGGGGACCGGCGCGGACGCGGCTGAAACATTCAATTCGAAATGCATTACGGACGGCGCAAACAAAAAAGCGATGAAAGAAGCGGGACGTCTGGGGATGCCGCAAACGGGCGGCAGCGACGCGCATATTGCCGAACTGGTCGGGCAGGGATATACGTTGGTTGAAACGGATGAGAACCGGCAGGAAAACGTATTTGACGCGATTCTGCGCGGCAAAACAATTCCCTGCGGTGAAAAAACGCCTAAAGCGATTGTTATCAGTCAGGTAAAGAAAAATGTTGTCCGCCGGGCGAATTTGCTTTTAAAAAGATGAGGCCGCTTTGATGGAGAAAACAGAGATTTATGCGGCAAAAAATGAAGCCGTTAAAATACTGCATACGGGAGATACGCATATCGGCTCCCGCCAATATCACAGCGATATCCGGCGTCGGGATTTTTTCGAATCATTTGAAAAAGTCATTGTCGACGCGATTGAAAACGAAATGGACGCCGTTGTTCATGCGGGGGATTTGTTTGATAACCGGAATCCGACAATCGAAGATTTGCTGGAAACAATGTCCATTCTGACGAAATTGAAGAAGGCCGGAATTCCTTTTTTCGGAATCGTCGGAAACCATGAAAGTAAGCAAAACACACAATGGTTAGACATTTTTGAAACAATGGAGCTTGCCAAAAGACTCGGAAGCCGGCCGGTTATTCTTGAAAATGAAAAAATCCGGCTTTGTTTTTACGGCATCGACAATCTTTCCGCCAACCGTTTGCCCTCATTTGATTTTTCGGTTTTTGAACAGGATGGGGCGCAGCATCCGAAAAACAGAGAACGGAAAGTCTACAATATTCTGACGCTTCATCAGCTTTTGTCACCGGTTCTGCCGGGGCAGCCTCTTTCTTGCGATGATTTTACCTGCCGGATTCCGATATCTTTTGATGTCGTCCTGCTTGGGGACAATCACAAATATGAATGTGTCAAACATAACGGCGCTTGGCTGACCTATTCCGGCAGCACGGAGCGCTGCAGCGCGGCGGAAGAAGAACCGCGCTCTTACAATATCCTGACATTTGATGAAACAAAAAGCGCAATCATTCGAAGAAATATCCCGACGCGTGATTTCGTCGTGATCCGAATGACGGACTCGGAAAACGACATGGAAAGCATTTTTAATAAAATCGATTCTTACAGTGAAAAAATAAAAGACGCTGTTGTCTTTATCGAACTGTCGGGAACCAAAGGAATCAAAAAGACATTGCTGCCCGTCAGCGATATTGAAGAATATGTCAAAAACAAAGGCGCGGTTGTCGCGCGTGTCGGCGATAAAAGGGATTTGGAACAGAAAGAAAACGCCAATATCGAAAAAATCGTATTCAGAGATCCCGACGAAGTTGTCACAGAGGAATTGAAAAAATTAGATTTAACGGAAGCCGGCCTTTTGATAGACCGCATTATTCGGGATACCGACATCACAAAATCCCGAGTCGAGGAAGAATCGGAAACGAGCTTGAAAACGCTTTTGAATTCGATGGAGTTTGCGGAAGAATACAAACGCGAAAGCCTTTTTTTGAGAAAGCCCGAATTGACAGAACGGGACGAAATCGAATCAAAAGATGAGGAAAAGAAAACGGAAGAAATCGCGGAAATCCTCCGAAATCTCCAAGCATCCGAATTTGATGAAGCGGCAGAAACCGGCGAAGCGGCAGAAACCGGCAAAGCAGCAGAAACCGGCGAAGCGGCAGAAACCGGCAAAGCAGCAGAAACCGGCAAAGCAGCAGAAACCGGCAAAGCAGCAGAAACCGGCAAAGCAGCAGAAACGGATGAAGCGGCAGAACCCGGCGAAGCAGCAGAAACCGGCAAAGCAGCAGAAACGGTTGAAGCGGCAGAAACCGGCGAAGCAGCAGAAACCGGCAAAGCAGCAAAAACGGTTGAAGCGGCAGAAACGGACAAAGCAACGAAAACGAACGAAGCCGGAGAAACCCTTGGGAATAAAACTTTTGAAAAAGATATTAAAGAAAAGCCGGTTTTAAAGGCGCCTCCCGCTTCGAAGAAAAAGGAAATACGGAAAAATGTGCCGCGTCAGTACACGCTCGGTGATATGTTCAGTCCGGAGGAGGAAAAATGAGATTCAAACGCCTCCATGTTGAAAATATTCGGAGTTATCGAAATTTGGATTTGGATTTTAAAGACGGCGTCACCGTTATTTCCGGTGTTAACGGCAGCGGGAAATCAAGCATTTTAGAGGCCTGTTTTATGGGTCTGTTCGGCGGAAAAATTTTGGATAACACC
>WRDC01000086.1 GCA_009783635.1 Methanimicrococcus sp.
CGTTTTTCCTTCAAAAAATTCATCCGCCATAACGGAAACGGCGGGCTCGGCTTCCAGCAAAATTTCTTTGCGCAGTCCTTTTGACGCGACTTCGGGGAAGGCCGGCGCCTTGAAATCTTCTGCCGTAAATCCGGTTTCTTCAATCAGCCGGCGCTCGATTTCTCCCATCGTTCCGCCGGCGAGAAGCGTCTCTGACCCGAAAAGCGGCGCCGTAATAAACGCACGCTTCCGTTTTAAAAGAGCATTGATGCCGTCAACATTTTCCTCATCGGCTTTTTCCAAACGGCCGGAATCGGGCATATTGTCTTTTCCGCGGTAACAAACGATATCGCCGGGGACGGCGATGTTTAAGGAAAGTCCGCTCTTCAGTCTCTCACAAATCATCCGGTTGAAAAGCCATGACTGATAAGCGTGAATAAACATGGTGTAGAGATTTTTCGGCAAAATCATAAACGCGCCCTTGAAATCGTCCGGACGCGCAATCAGGTGGCTGAGGAGCGCTTTTTCATGTCCCAGATGTGCCGGAAATTCAGAGACGGCTTTTTTGAAATCCTTTGTTTCTCCCAGCCGGCCGCGGACGTCTTTCGTTTCTTCCGGTTCGTCCGGATGCACTTCCGCCAGATATCTCATCACAGCCTTTTCCAAATCGCCTTCCAAAATGTCGGCACCGACGAGATGCGTCAGCGGCCGTTTCGCGCCGAATCGCTGTATGCCGAAAAAATTGGGGACGCCGCCCGCGTTTTGAATTTCGGCGGTTGTTTGGTCAACGGCCGCTTTCGTTTCATCCGCCGGCAGATCGATGTTTCGGATGACGATTTCAAACTCATTCCCTTCCAAATCGCCGAGCCCGATCGGATTTTGCGACCGGCCGAGGACGCGGACGGAAACGTCTTTCAAATGCACGCTTTCGACCTGTTCTTTCGTGACATCGTAAAGACTCATTTTTTGAACAGTGACGGCTTTTTTATCTTTCGTTCCCGCGTAAGTCATTCTTTTATGGCTGATGCCGAGAGCGCTTGAATAAGCTTTCAAAAAGTGGTTTGTGTCCCAGTTGGTTTTGGTGACCTCTGTCATCAGATAACGGCGGTTCTTGTCGATCACGTCGTTTTCTTCATAAGGATAATTTGAAATCTCGGTCACTTTAAAATCTTCGGGGCGATGCCTGAGAAAACCTTTGACACCCGGTGTATCGGTAGAGTAAAGGTCGATTCCGATTTCATTTTCCAATGCAGGTACTTGAATATTGTTCATGCTTGTGCCTTGTATGCTTGTGCCGCCCCTGATTTTTATCAAAGCATTTTTAAATGGCCGGTAATCTTATCGATTTTCTCTTCCTGCGCCGGCCCGATGCCGAGGACCGTAATCGTTCCCGGCGCGATTTCCGTCCGGCCCGCGTCCGTAATCAATGCCGTCGGCAGCCCTTCCCGTCTGGCTTTTTCTTTCAGCTCAAAGAGTTCTTGAAGATTGGCGGCCTTTAAGACAACCTTTTTCTGCCCGCCGTCTTTCCATGCCTCCAAATCTCTTTTGTCCGCCCATTCCGCCGCGGAGACTGCGGCATGCGCGACTTGGACGGCCAGCTTTCCGGGGGACAGCTTCAAATCCGTGCGCATCACAACGCATTGCTTATATTCACCCATTTTCTTTCCTCTGCGTTTTGTCCGGTTCGAAAGAACGGCGGACCAACTATAAAAATAAAACCGAAGCGTTTCAGGCGCCTTTCAGAGCGTCTCTTTCGCTCTTTTGGCGCCTAATGATTTTATGACGATTTTACAATTATTTTACGATGATTTTACAATGATTTTACGATGATTTTACAATGATTTTACGATGATTTTACAATGATTTTACAATGATTTTACAATGATTTTAAAATCTCTTTCAGATACACCCATACGTTTTCGGCCGCGATCAAGTTCATTTTTTCGGTCGGCGTGTGCGCGCCGATGATATCTGGCCCGATGGAAACCATTTGCATGGACGGATATTTTAAGCGAAAAACGCCGCATTCCAAACCGGCGTGGATCGCCGTCACTTTTGCTTCCGCCCCAAACGTTTGCCGGTATGCGTCCCGGCACGTCTTCAGCAACTCCGAGTTGAAATCCGGTTCCCACGGCGTGTATGAATTCGAGATTTCAAAGTCGAAACAGAAGCGTTTGGCTAAAGTTATCATCTCGTTGACTTTATTTTTCAATTTCGGGTCGCTGCCGGAACGCAGGCTGTACATGACTTCCGGTTCCCGCTTTGATTTTGAGACGTCTTCCGGCCGCGTCCGAATCTTTGCCAAATTTCCGGAAACCGAGACCAAGCCCGGAATATCGGCGGACATTTCAAAAACGCCGGTTTGAACGGCGGACAGGAAATGAATCAACTGCTCTGTATTTTCGGAGGAGAATGATTTCAGGCCGTCTCTCTCCGGCTTTGACAAAACCGCTTCGGTTACGGTCACAGTTAAACCGGCATCGTTAAAACGGGGGTCCGACAGAATGCCGGCGGCATAGCTTTCGCTTTCCGCTTTCAGAGTTTTTGACGGTATTGTTGTGACAAACAGGCACTCCGAATGACGCGGAATCGCATTGTGAGCGTTGCCGCCATCCATTTTTACAATTTTGAAACAGTTCTTTGGGTATTTTTCATGAACCGTTTTCATGAACCGGATTAGAATTTGATTGGCGTTGCCGCGGCCGATGTGAATCTCCGTTCCGGAATGACCGCCGAGCAGGCCGGCAACGGTTAAAGTATAAGGGACAGGCACCCCGCCGTTTTCTTCTCCGTCATCCGTGTCAGCGTCTTCCACCTCGATTTGTTTTTTAAATCCGATTTGTGTTCCGCCGGCACAGCCGACGATAATGACGCCGTCTTCTTCCGAGTCCAAATTCAGCAACAGATTTGCCGAAATGAAGTCATTGTCCATGCGATGTGCCCCCGTCAAACCTTTTTCTTCATCTGTCGTGATGAGCAGTTCCAGAGGCGGGTGAGGGATTTCCGATGAAGCGGCAATCGCGAGTGAGTAGGCGATTCCGATGCCGTTGTCGGCGCCGAGTGTTGTTCCGTTCGCCGTTAAATACGGAATGCCGTTTTCGGTGACGTAAGACAGCCGGATACCGTCACTTGAAAAATTATGGAGGCTGCCGTCCGCTTTTTCGCAGACCATATCCATATGGGATTGTAAAACGACGGCCGGCGCGTTTTCATATCCGGCGGTCGCGGGGACCTTGATTAAAATGTTATTATGCCGGTCCCGTTTTGTTTCAAAGCCGTTCTCTTTTCCGAAATTTTCAAGATATGAGGCGATACGCTCTTCATTTTGAGAACATCTCGGAATCTTTGAGATTTCTTCAAAAAAGGATAAGACATTTTTAAAATCGGGAGATTGACGATTTATTTTTTCATTGATGGTCTCAGTTTCCGGCATATTCCTTCATCCCGTTCCTTCATCCTTATAATTTTTCAAAAACTTCTTCATAATGTTCAAAAGCTTCTCCATAATGTCTTTAAAACTTCTTCATATTGTTTCTAAAGATTCATAATGTCTCTAAAGCTTCTTTTAATATTTTTAAATCATCGGGGTCTGCTTTTTTTGTCAGCTGCTCAAGATAAAAGGGCGCATCGTGGCTGCTGCTGCCGTCCTTCTTTTTCAAAAGCAAAACGTTTCCGATTTCCCGCCCTTCGCCGACGCCGGCCGCTGTTTTCAGGATCATTTCTCCGGACAGGCTGTCGGGGCAGATCAGGAGATTCGCTTCTTTGACGGCGTCTTCAATCAAAATCGTATAATGCTTGGACGGCATTTTTTCCCGTTCCAGAATTTCCGAGAGTTTTTCCGCGTCTAGAATCGTTTTATCAACCGTTGCATTCCGGCCGATATCGCCTTTCCGGCCGCCGGATATGATACCGATAAAAGGGGTGATGCCCAAACGCTTCATGACGGCGGCCCCTTCTTTGGCGCAAAAAACGAGGTCATTTAGAGTTTCATTCATATCCGGGCCTGCGGGAGCCGAAAATATCAAAACGTCTTTGCCCGTCAAAAACACGGATAAGCGGAATATTTTGTCAACGCCGTATTTCTTTTTTATCTCTTCATATGTTTTTTCCGGTTCATTCTTTTCTAAAAGAATCACGTTTCCGCTTGGGTTTTCGGCGGGCGGGGCGCCGTTAAGAACCGGAAATAAAGAACGGGTTGAAATCATTGTATCCCTGTCATTCGCTTACTGTTGTTTGCTTACTGTTGTTTGCCTACTGCTGTTTGCTTACTGCTGTTTGCTTACTGCTGTTTGCTTACTGCTGTTTGCTTACTGCTGTTTGCTTACTGCTGTTTGCTTACTGTTATTCGCTTACTGCTTTTCGATTGCTGTTATTTGTTTACTGCTGTTCGCTTATCTGTTATTTGTTTATTTCATTAATACTTTCTTAATACTTTCGCAACGACAAAAGCATTCATCAATGTATTGAATATCGCAGTTTAACGAGTCTTCCCGAAACAAAAAAGATGGTTTTTTATTCCTTGAAAATGCTTTTATGATCCGCGTTCACGCTTCACGACCGCATTTATGAATGTTTTTATATCTCCTACACCTTATTCATTATACAATTAAGCATCATTCGCACAAATTCAATTCATATTTCTCGTAAATCGAAGATTTTTCGTAACTTTCCAAAGGAGTTTTTTATGGAAGAATTCACCCAAGCCCCCATTGCAGAAGAGCTGGCCAAGCGGCAAAAATCAATCAGCGTCGCGGAGTTCTTTGAAAAAAACCGCCACATCCTCGGATTCGATTCGGCGCCGCGCGCTTTGATTACAACCGTTAAGGAGGCGGTCGACAACTCGCTTGACGCCTGTGAAGAAGCCGGCTATCTGCCGGACATTTTGGTTCAAATCAGCCGCGGTGAAAACGATTACTTGACAATCGTTGTTGAAGACAACGGCCCCGGTATCGTTAAAGAACAAATCCCGAAAGTTTTCGCGAAGTTGCTTTACGGTTCCCGTTTCCACGCGCTGAGGCAGAGCCGCGGCCAGCAGGGCATCGGTATCTCAGCCGCCGTCCTCTATTCTCAAATGACCGCCGGCAAATCCACCAAAATCATTTCCCGCGTCGATCACCGGACACCGGCGCATTATTATGAACTCATGATCGATACGAGCGCCAACGAGCCGTCCATTCTGGAAAGTAAAACGACGGACTGGGAGCGGCCCCACGGCACGCGCCTCGAAATCGAAATGGCGGCGTCATATGTCAAAGGCCGGAAACAGTCCGTTTACGAATACCTGAAATCGACCGCAATCATCAACCCTCACGCCCGCGTCCGCCTCATCGAGCCGGACGGCAATGAAATCCTTTTTGACCGCGCGACAGATGAAATTCCGGCGCAAGCGGAAGAGGTTTTGCCCCATCCGCACGGCATAGAGCTTGGAACGCTCATGAAAATGCTTCAAAATACGGACCGGCAAAAACTGGCGCCCTTTTTACGCTATTCTTTTTCAAAAATCGGCCTTCAAACGGCGGAAGAAATCTGTGACGCGGCGGGGCTCGACAAGGAAAAAGATCCTCATGAATTGGACCGAAACGATGCCGTCAAACTCTTAAACGCTTTTAAGAAAACAAAAATCATGGCGCCGTCCACAAACTGTTTGTCGCCGATTACCGAAGATTTGATTTACCGCGGTTTGAAAAAAGAGTTCAGCGTTGACTTTATCGCAACGTCGGCCCGAAAACCCGCCATCTATTCCGGCAATCCGTTCGTGATTGAAGTCGGCGTTGCTTAC
>WRDC01000087.1 GCA_009783635.1 Methanimicrococcus sp.
CGCGATGCCGCTTCGGTCAATTCCGTAAAGCGTTGAGATCATTTTTTCTGTCGCCCACAAATCGCCGCTTTGGAAAACAATATCAACAGTATCGCCACCCTGTTCACTCACAAAAACAAGAAATTGAATCGTACTGTTTTTTATGGCGAGTTTTTTCATAATTATCTCCTTGTTCTTTTTCAATTGATTTTGTGATTTCCATTATTGATTTCTATTTCCGGTGTTGTATCTCCAGTGTTGTATCTCCATAGTATTAGGTTTTTGCGTTTTCATAAATTCCGTCAAATATTTAAGGCTCTCAAAAACAGAGTTCAGGTACATCTATAGGAATATGTATCGGAATGAGGATTAATATCAAAAAAATCTTAAAATTGACAGAAATGATCATATCAAGATTATAAAATTTTATATCTTTTGTTTGTGTTTTTCCTTCAATAGCGCCGTTTTAAGTGGTATGTGCAAAAATTGCACATATGCTGTTTTTGTCCAACTCGCCGTTTGTAAAAATGTTTATTATATGTCGCGCTTCAAATTCAGGTACATCTATAGGAATATTTATAGGAATGGGGATTAATATCAAAAAAATCTTAAATTGTCAAAGAATATCCTCATTCGATGCATGACCCTTGTGAAATTTAAAACGTGAAATTTAAAATTATGAAATCCAATAATGACTGAAACGGCGGTTCTGAAAATGTCACCGGAAGAATTAGAGAATACAGCCAAAGCCATCCGTACATTCGACGGAACCGTTCGTAAAAAGCCGATCGCCTCCGTTTCCCACATTTTTGAAAGTGTTGCCGAAGCCTATGGCGGCTGTATCGCCGATTTCGGCGAAGACGCGGCGGCCATTGACATCGGAAACGGGGATGTCATTTTGCTGGCGGCCGACGGCATTTGGGGAAGACTGATTGAAAAGAGCCCGTGGTGGGCCGGTTTTACGTCCGTTATTGTGAATATCAATGACATTGCCGCCATGGGCGGGCGGCCGCTTGCCATGGTGGACGTGGTGTCTTCATCGGACGTTGAAACATTCAAAGAAATCTTTACCGGCATGGCGGAAGGGGTCAAGCTGTTCGGCGTCCCCGTTGTCGGCGGACACACCCATCCGGAAGGCGAGAAATCCCTGTCCGTCGCAATCATCGGCATCGCGAAAAAAGATCAATTGATTCGAAGCGACACCGCGAAACCCGGGGACGCCGTTATTTTCGCGATCGATTTAGACGGGCGGACGGGACCGAACTCGCCGTACAGCTTTGAATCCGTTTCTTCCAAAACAAAAGAAGAGATCAAAAAGATGTACGAGGCGCCTCGGCTGATCGGGCAGAAGCAATTGGCGACGGCCGGAAAAGACATCAGCAATCCTGGACTGATCGGAACGCTCGGTATGTTGTGCGAAGTCAGCGGCGCCGGCGCCGAAATAAATGCCGGTCAAATCATTCGTCCCGATGACCCTGAAATCACATTAGAGCGCTGGCTTTTAATGCATCCGGGAACGGGATTTGTGTTTACGGCGGCGCCCGAAAAGGTTGAAGAGTGTCTTCAAGTATTGCGCGAAGGAAAAATGACGGCGGATGTTTGCGGCGAAATGACAAAAGAGAGAAAAGTCATTCTCCGAAGCGGCAATAATACGGCGGTTGTTTTTGATTTTGAAAAAGAAGGCATTACGGGGATTCAAAAAAGAAAGAGAAGAAGAGAACCGAACAAAAAGTCCACCCCCCGCATATGAAATGAATAAAAGGTTCTTTTGATTTTCTTTTGGTTTCCGTTGTTTTCTTGAGAAGAAATCATTTATTCTGCCATTTTATTTTTCAAAGTCTTCTGCCATTTTATTTTTCAAAGTCTTCTGCCATTATTTTTCAGAGGCTTTATTTTTTGGCGCCCAAAAATGGTCCAAAATATTTTACCTTTAATTTATCTTTAATTTAAATGATTGTGAACTTAGGTACAGTTTTAGGAATGAGGAGACCATATCAAAAAATATTGATGTAAGAAAAAATTCTTTATTTTTATCATGACCGGTGATTTTGAAAGATTTATTTGATTTTTATTAAATAACCTCATATTAAGTAACAAATCCCGGACAAGAGATATCTAAAAGCCGGTAGCTGCTCACAAAATAATTGATTTATCTTTATTCAAAATGTATTATGGTTTTTAAAATTTTTAATACTTTTTGGAAAAAATTTAAACCCTTTTATGAAATATTGTCAAAGAAATAAAATTTAGTTATAACTCCTTATGCAAGACATATTATCTAAAAAGATTACATATATAATCAGAAAACCAAGCCTAATATAGAAGACAGAACATATTCAAAGCTTCATGGTAGAAACAACTGCATTGCTTATTGTCATCGGTATTTTAACAAGTGTTTTTGTATTCGGTCTAAAGACCGGGATAGGGTGCGGTTTTTCAAAAATAAAATGGCCTATTGTTATTTTGTTAAGTCTTGTGTATATCGGATTGGGAACAATCGCCGGCTATTTTATGGATACGATTGAAGTGACAACTTTTATGAGTTCGTCATACGCTGTCGCAATCCATATTACGCTTGCTTTGCTCTTGTTGTTCGGTGGAATTCAAACAATAAAAAAGTGGAATGCCGGATGTGACATTTCTAAAAGAACTTTTTTGATTTTAGCGTTTCCGTGTCCGGTTTGTATGAGCGCTCTTTTTCTTTCGTGTGTCAGCTTGTCAACGGTTGTTGAAACGGCGGGGCCGTATCTCGGATTTCTTGTGGGATTGGTTTTTGCTTTTTCAATCATCATTTCAACCTTTGTTATGAGAAATATAAGTAAAATCAGCCGTTTGCTTCATATACGCTTTGACGGGACGCCGGATGCTCTGGGATCACTTATGATTTTCATCGGCTTATTTTATCTGATTGCCGCAATCATCATTCCGGCATACAGCAAAGCCGGCGCAATTCGGTCCACCACATCCGCATCACTCGGATCTGCCGAATTATTCATTCTTATGGGAGCTTTTACAATTATTCTCTTGGGCGCTTTCCTGACAAAAATCACAGAAAGAAAGGATGTTGCAATTCAAAAATAAAGCAAAATAATGAAACCAATTTCCATATTTGTATTTATAAATGGAGGAAGATAAATGGCTCTGTTATCTGATTTTGGATCAACTATTACATACATTACCTACATCTTTTCAAATTCATTATTGTATCCGGTCATGATTCTGTTGATTATTTTGGCGATCACGTCTCTTATATTAGCGGGAGAATTTGTTACGGAATATACAAGACGTAATCGCCAGCCTGAAGAACTGAACAAAATGATCAGACAAATTGATAAAATTATGTCGTCCGGCAGTGAAAATAAATTGACCGAGGCCGCAGCCGTATTGCGCACGATAAAATATCAAACGCAATACGTGATTTCTTTCGCGTTTGACGCGGCCGGTCTTATGGAAAAAAATAATTCAGAAGGTATTGACAGACTTGCGGATTCCTATGAATCCAAGATGATGAAACGCGTTGAAAGAACAAGACTCATTACAACCGTCTCTCCGATGCTTGGTTTGATGGCAACACTCATTCCCTTAGGCCCGGCGCTTATCGGACTGACAAGCGGCAATATCGAAGCGTTGGCAACAAACTTAGTGATTGCCTTTACAACGACCGTTGTCGGTCTTTTCTCCGCGGGCATCTGTTTCAGCCTGACAATTGTCCGAAACAGATGGTATTGGCAAGATTCGAGGGATATCGATAATTTGATTAACGTTTTGGAGGGAGAATAATGAGACACCACTCTGTAAGAAGAGGCGGCTTGTTTAAGGACAATGACCCCGGAAGTCCGATGACCAGCGTTGCGAATGTTTTTGACGTTGCCATGGTCTTTGCCGTTGCTTTGCTTGTCGCGCTTGTGATGTCATTCAATATCGCGGATTTATTAACCGAGAGCGATGTCACCATCGTCAAAAATCCGGGAAAAGAAAATATGCAGATCATCCAAAAAATAAACGACACAATCGAAATTTATGAAATCAACGCCGAAGAACAGATCGGCGGGGGTATCGGTGATGTTCTCGGAACGGCTTACCGCCTGGAAGACGGGCGCGTGATTTATGTTCCGGAAAATAATTCGATGAATTTGTCGAATTAAGTGAACCGAATTAAACATTGTTACATGAAAAGAAGAAAAATAGATTGAAATTTTTCTTCTTTTTTTTCAATTTATCTTAAAGGGTAATATATGTTATCAAAATGGATTTAAAATGACTGAAATTAAATTGAAGATAAAACGAGGAGATGAATAATGATTTCATTTAAAAAATTCAACACATTTGCTGTTCTTTTAATACTAATATTTTCGACGGCGCCGATAATTCCGGCGGCCTCAGCAGACCCGGTTCCTGTATTGATTCAGGGAACGGATGAAAAAATCGATGTTTTGTATATCGGATACAAAGGAGCTCAAATGATTCATGTCTCTTCAGACATGCACGATCAAATGCATTACAAAGATGATTTTGAAATCCATACAATCATCATTGATTGGATGGTCGGATATCAAAATGAGGTAGATGATTATGATTTAACGACATTCGATATTGTCATTGTTGACATGACAATTTATGAATTGTTCGGGGAGTTTGACGCATTTCAGGCTGCTCACAACAGCGGCGTCACGCTTGTCGCAGTTGCAAATAGCGGCGGCGCATCAACGGTCGTTCCTGAATACTTTGATTTCAGAGACACTGCAGAGTTAACAACAAGTACAGCATACCCGAGTGAAACAGTTGAAACTTTTTTTGCATTATATGACGCCGCAGAAGCATATTCCGACGATGAATTGGGCATATACAAACAAATCCAACTCGATTACACCGAAAATATGCTGATGTTCCTTGCAGAAGCCAGAGGCAAAAATGCTCAGGTGTCTGCCCAATACACCGACATCATTGACAAATGGGAACAAAACAAAATAAAAATCACATTCATCGGCTTTAACGCAGGATATGGGCGAGTGAATCAGTATTCCTCTTTTATGAACGTGACGTTTATGAATTACTGGTCAGCCGGCGGACCCCAGAGGATAATTGATTTCGGAAACAGTGGCGGATTCAAAGACCAAGATTTGATTCTTATCGACATGACGACCGGAGGAACGATCGCAAGTATTGACGCAGAAATTACCGCGACTGAAAATAAAATCGAAACAGTCGCAAAGGACGGAGTAACCCCTGTTTATCTTATCAGAAGCGCCGGACCGGATTACGGAATAGATATTGACGATGAATACAAGCTGACAAGAACAATGGGCGAAGTCAACGCGCAACTGCTTGTTTTTGCCGCGCAGAAATATGAAAGAGAAAATGTAGACCCGCAATTCCAAATAACGACAGACTGGGTATTGAAAAAGGCGGGCTTGCTCTATGGAATTTACCACCCTGACTTAGCAGGAAAATATTATGCGACATTGAACGCTTATTTGAATGCTTATACTGATTATGATCCAAACAATCCGACGATTGGCATATGGTTCCACAAATCCTATTTAACAGATGGCCGCCTCCCGATTATTGATGACTTGATTCGGGATATTGAAAGCAAAGATGTCAATGTCATTGCGGGCTTTGA
>WRDC01000088.1 GCA_009783635.1 Methanimicrococcus sp.
TGAAGATGAGGGTACTGATCCGACCGACTTTACCAAGAACGCTTTGGCGACTTCTTACACGCCCGGCGGCACTTTGGATTACCTGATCAGCTTCACGCTGCCTTCCAACATCAGCGAATACGACACAATGGTGATTTGGGACGTACCTTCGTCTTATCTGGATTACAACACTTCCGTCTTGACCATCGGTGGCCGCACTGTTTCATTCGATGTGGATAATACCACTCCGAGCAATGTGACCTTCACTGTTGACCTCACGTCACTCAGTCCCCCTGCAGTCGCGGGCGAGACTGTTAATTTGACGGTTACCTTTGATGTGGACGCAAGCGCCACCGGCACGATTACAAACAGAGCCGGCGTTGCGTACGACGGCGATTCCGGCGGCGAAGACGAAGACGACGGTACCGATCCGACCGACTTTACCAAGACCGCTTTAGCTTTCGTGTATGTCCCCGGCGGCACGCTTGACTACCTGATTGAGTTCACGCTGGACGACAACTCCTCTGTGATGGTGATTTGGGACGAATACCCGAGTGGTCTGACTTACAACACTTCCGAATTGACCATCAACAGTGCCTCTGTTACGGCAATTGTTGGTTCTACAACACCGGGTAGGGTGACCTTCACGGTTGATGACCTCTCGGCATTCAATATCGGTGATAATGTTGAACTTCTCATCACCTTTAATGTGCCTTCAAGCGCCACCGGCACGCTTGTAAACAGAGCCGGTGTGACCTATGACGGTCTGTCCGGCGGCGAAGGCGATGATGGCGGTATCGATGAGACTGACTTGACGAAGACCTCTTTGGCAGTCGCGTATGTCCCCGACGGCACGCTTGACTACCTGATTGAATTCACGTTGCTTGACAACACCTCTGAGATGGTGATTTGGGATGAATATCCGAGTGCTGTTCTGGCTTACAGCACTTATGTATTGACCATCAACGGTGCCTTTGTTCCGGCGACTGTTGATTCCACAACGCCGGGATGGGTGACCTTCACGGTTGATCCTTCGGCATACAATGTCGGCGACTCTGTTGAACTTCTCATCACCTTTGATGTGGATGAAAACGCTACCGGAACGATCAGAAACAGGGCCGGCGTGACCTATGGCGGTCTGCCCGGCGGTGAAGGCGAAGATGGCGGTACCGATAAGACCAACTTTACAAAGAGATCTTTGGTAAATACATACACCTCCAACAGCCCAATCGACTACCTGATTACGTTCACACTGCTCAACGACTCCGGCGTGATGGTCATTTATGATGAATATCCGAGTGAGCTTTCCTATGACAGCTACAAACTGACCATCAACGGTGCGAACGTGACGGCGGTTGTGGATGATACCACCACTCCGGGCAACGTGACCTTCACGGTCAACCTTTCGACATACGGTAGCTTCAATGTCGGCGACACTGTTGAGCTTCTCATCACCTTCGATGTGGTAAATGCTTCAGGCACAATCACAAACAAGGCCGGTGTGACTTATAACGGTGTTTCGGGCGGCGAGGATGAGATCGGCGTTGATCAGTACATCCAGCCCGGTAAGAGTTCCTTCGGCAACGCAAGTATCAGAGATCCCACGAGCATTGTGCATGAAGAAAACAGGTCGGTGCCTGATCCGGATCCGGATCCGGTTGAAGAACCTTGGTATGGCTATATGCTCGTCATTTTACTGTTCCCGATTGCATTGGCTGTTTTCCTGTTCTTGTGGAAACGGCGAAACGAGGAGAATGACATATAATACCGGACATTCGAAAAGTGATGGATCGGTACGGATTTCCGAAAAAAATCATATCCAATTGAAAAGGCGGTCTTATGGAGACCGCCTTTCACAATATTTTAAAAACCGGTTCAGTTTTTTTTCAAAACGAAACAAAAATGAAAATTTTTAGGTTTAAATAAACCACCGATTCAATTTCTGTTCGGCGGGGATTAAAAAAAGTAAGATTCATCCGTTTTGGGCGCGTCCCGAAACGGGCGTTTTCTTTCAAAAAATCCGGTAAACTGTTTACGGATTCACAAAATATCTCTGTTGGTAAGAGTTAACGGCAAAAAAGGTTATTTTTACTCTTCGGCTTCAGGCTGAACCTGTTTTGTTTTTGATTTTTTAACGTTTTTTTCCGCCTTAGCGTTTTCTTTTTCCGCTTTGTCGATTTCTTTTAAACCGCCGATAACCGCGTCATATTTTTCGCAGACGCGCTTGATTAAATTGCCGGACCCGTTTTGGTGAGTCGGGAAGACCACTTCTCCTTTTTTGACTTTCTTGCCTTTACTCGTCGTTTTGTAGTCAGGGGACACAATAATGCCGTCCGCCGCCAGTCCGATACCGAGTTCACCGAGGATTTTTGCCGACATTTCAGTTGCCGGACTTGCTTTTGTTTTCACCATCAAAGCCTTGTTGCGGTAAATTTCCAAAAGCTCTTTTAAGTCATTGATGTTTTCTTCTTTCTTTGAATGTTTCCCAAAGCGCGCAAAGTCTTCGCCGAGTTCTTTTTCAACCAAACGGATATCGTCGATTAAGTCGCCGAATGTGGTCGAAGACATTTCCAAAACGCGTCCGCCATAGGGCGGGTTTAATTCCAAAAGGCGGTCGGCATAACCTTTAGCCAAGACCAAAATATCGGTGTCTTCCAGAATTTTTAAATCCTCTTCCGTCGGGCTGTACGGGTTGACAACTTTGTAATTTGTAATACCGCACATACGCATCAGCGACTCGTACATTTCCGTCACAGCCAGCTTCTTTTGGAATGTGAATCGGGTGATATCGCTTTGGCCGCCGCGGGACCTGAATATTTCAACCATTTTGTTCCGGACTTCCGCCGAATCCGTTGATCCGATACCGAAATATTCGGCAAACATACGGGTCGTCGTCATCATTTTTGTCCGGCCGTGCGGTTTTAATTCAATGAAACCGCGTTCCTGCAACTCGCTGATATGATCATAAGCGTTGCCGCCGCGCATTTCAACAACTTCCGCCTTTGTAATCGGCTGGTGGTAAGCAATAATCGACAGGGTTTTCAGCTGCGGCGATGTCAGCTCTTTTGGCGCGACATCTTTCACTTTTTCCGCGTATTCCGGTTTTATTTGCATCACAAAGCGGCCCGACAGGTCGGCAATTTCAATTCCGGACAGCCGGTCTTCATATTCCTTTTTTAAATCGGTGACCAAACGCGTGACTTCTTTTTTGCCGAGGCCCGATATTTTCATCAGGGTTTCTGTCGTCACCGCGCTGCCTGCGGCAAACAGAGCCGCTTCAATAATTCGTTTTACAGTATTCTCATCTGTCATAACGGTCAATCAAATGAACGGTTTATATGCTTTCCTTTTATTCTAATCATTATTCTGCCGAGTCGGCTTCAACCGGATGACCCGCTTCGTCGGCGATTTTGCTCTCAAAAGCGACATCGAACGGATAAATAAACAGCGTTCCGTACATTTCTTTTTGATGCAAAACGATTTCTTTCATTGACGTCAGAAATAAAAGTGTAATGTAATCCATGATACGGTCGGAGCCTTTTATTTCAAAAATCTCGTCCAGTGTCACAAATTCCTGCTTTTTGAAGAACTGTCTCAAAAGCTCCAAAAGCGTTCCGGTTCTTCGAAGAATTGCCTCATCGTGCGCGATGTTCATCACATCTCCCATCGTCAGTTCAACGTCAATGTAGCGCCGGGTGCTCTCCGCTTTTAAATGCTCTTTTCTTTTAATGACATCTTTTTCCGCCTTCTTCAACTCATCGATCAGTTCTTTTAACGTGACCGGACGGCGGGCGGACCGGCGGACCGGAAGAAGCGGCATATTGAATTCATCAATATTGAATTCTTCTTCATAATTTTCTTCTTCATACAGTTCTTCAATAATTTCTTCTTCCTCGCGGAAAAGGCCGGCCGATTTCATACGAAGCAAAACGCAGGAATACAGAAGCGTTCGTCCGGAAATGCGGAGGTCCATCTGCTGAAGCTCTTCGATTTTGTTTAAAAACGTGTCCGTCACTTGAACAATATCAATGTCCCACGGGTCGATCTTGCCGTTTTTGGCCAGCTCTACAAGGATTTCGATCGGCTCGTTGCCGATAAACGATGAAAAATCAAGAGAATCAACATTGATACCGCTGTCGGCCAAGCTGTCGCCGAGTGAATCAATGAAGTAAAATTTTGCATTTTCGTTTTTCATGTTTTCTTCTTTCCTGCTTCTACTTTCCGTTTCATTGTTATCAATGTTTCTGTTCCGATTCTTATCTTTGCAGGCTTTATCATTAATAAATGCTTGGCTGATGACTGTACTCATGCGGCTTTCACTCCTGTAATGCTTGTCATTCCTTCCGTTTGCGTCACGCCGATAATTCTGTCCGATTGCTCAAGCATCGGTTTACGGAGCGATATCACAATAAACTGCGCCTCTTTGGATGATTTTTCAACACGCGCCGCCACTCTCTCAACATTCCAGCCGTCCAGATTCTGGTCAACTTCGTCAAAGACATAAAACGGTGCCGGCCGGTAACTTTGAATCGCAACGATAAAAGCGAGGGCCGTTAAACTTTTCTCGCCGCCCGACATGGCTTCCAGACGGAGAATATTTTTGCCTTTGGGCTGTGCGTGCAGCGTCATGCCGCCGGCAAACGGGTCATGCGGATTTTCCAAAATCAATTCACCGTGGCCGTCGGCCAGTTCATAAAAGACTTCCGTGAAATTTTGGTTGATGCCGGTGTAAGTTTCCATAAACGTATCGAGCTTTAACTTTTCATATTGGTCGATGCGCGCCAAAAGTTCTTCGCGCTCGGAAAAGAGTGTATCACGGCGGCCGACCAGCGTTTCCTGGCGGGAATTGACGTCGTCATATTCATCAATCGCGCGCATGTTGACCGGCTCAAGCGCCAGCATTTCCTTTTCCAAGGACTCAATTGTGATGTAAACGGTTTGATAGGACGGGATATCCTCGGTATCCTCAGCGACGTCCAGTCCTCTGCTTTTCACTTCGTCGGATAAATCAATATATTGCTTTTCAAGCGTTGTCTTTGTCAAAGAACAGGAATCTTTGTGGCGTTTGACCTCTTCAAAGGAGAAGCGGATTTTATCCAATTTCCGGCGCGCTTCTTCGTTTTTCTGCTCCAGCGATTCCCTTTTGTCTCTCAATTCTTTTAACGCGTTTGTAATCTCAATTTCACGGGCTTCATTCAGCTGCTGCTGTTTTATAAATTCATTGATTTCAGCCTGAAGCGCGGTAATGCTGCCTTTGCCCGTTCTTTTCTTTTCTTCCAGTTCTTCGATGTCCTTTTTCGTCTCTTCTATGATACCTTCCGCGTTTTTCACCGAAAGTTCAATGGCGTTCATATCCGATTTAATATCGGCGAGCCTCTCTTTCAAACGCTGGATCTCATCATCGACCCGCTGCGCTTTTTTGTGGTATTCTTCAAATTCGGGGTCGTTTAATTCCGCTTCGATTTCTTTAATTTCCGCTTCAAGGACTTTTTGTTCTTCCTCTTTGGCCAGACGCTGTTCAATCACTTCGTTCATTTCGTTTTTCAGCCGGTTGCGCTCTTCGCCCAGCGCGTCTAAATTGCCCTGCTTGGATTCCAAA
>WRDC01000089.1 GCA_009783635.1 Methanimicrococcus sp.
AACCGGTAGCGTTGGTACTGTGCGTGTCATCGTTTGAAAAACCCCAAACAGAACGGCCATGAGGCATGGTCTTTTTCAAAATGTTGTCCCACAAAATCCGGTCGCTCTTGGATTCGCCGTCAATCTTGTTGATGATTTCCAGACCGACGCAAGAGGGATAGGTCATGAAGAAATCAACGTATTTCTGAACAGCGGCGGCGTCATTGGAAGCGGCCTTTGACACAGTGTCATTGCTGTTTGCGCCGCCGGTATATCTGCCGGGGTGGTTGATGTGGCTGATACCGCCTGATTTTTCGGCAATTTTGAGGGTCTCGTCCATTTTTTGAACGGCGGTCAAGTTGCCCGCGACGGTGTTGTTATAAGAAGCCCAGAAAGTGTTGATGTGGTCAACAGAGGATTGCTCATTGGCGGGGGTAATTCCGATCATGCCTTTGCCGTTGCGTCCGGCGCCGGTTTCAATTCCTGTAACGCGGGCGGGAGCCAGCGGGCCTTCATCAACGACGGACCAGCCGAATGTGGTATAGTTGTGGTCGGTCATGGCGAGAATGTCAAAACCCTTTGCATAATGGTCTTCCACCATTTCTGAGGTTAAGTTGTCGCCGTCCGAGTTTGTCGAATGGGCGTGGAAATTGGCTTTGTATTGAGTGTAGGTCTGCCAATCAACATTTTCATACGGGTTTGAAGTGATGATGTAAACTTGTGACGCCGTGTCCTGAGTTTTTGCGGCCAACGTAAAGCCGCCGAAAAGATTGAGTAAAAGAATCAAAACCAGACAAAACGCTGCAAACTGCTTGTAAACTTTCATTTCGTAAAAATATCTCCTTGTTATTTTTTGGTTAAGCATTCTGACAATGCTTAAATCAATTGAAGAAGACGGACTATATATATTTTATCTAAATATATGCAATTTTTTATGGAATATATTATTTTTCTATATAGCCTATAGACTGGACAATAATATATGTTTTCGCATTATTGAATCAATGCCGAAAACGGAAAATAAAGAGCCGGTAAGCCTGTTGAGCCGGTTTATAATCGGCGATTTAACAAGAATTTAACAAGAATTTAACAGAATTTAACAAGAATTTAACAAGAATTTATATACTTTTGTTCGTTTTTAGCCTTTGTTTTCCGAGTTCGTCTTGGGAAAAATCAATGATAACGGAAATGATGAAATGATTTCGGATAAACCGTCCAACGATTGGTGCTCTTTATCACCGGATGAGACGCACAGTCTCTTGGAGACGAATCCGGGAGGCCTCTCAACCGAGGAAGCCGCGGCCCGCTTGAATGATTTCGGGCCGAACAAGTTGGAAGAGGAAGGAAAACAGTCTATTGTCACTATTTTTTTGGCGCAGTTCAACGACCTGATGATTTGGGTGCTGATGGCGGCCGCGCTGATTACGGCTTATGTGAGCTATTTGGGCGGGGAATTCCCAATCGACACACTCATCATTGCCATTGTTGTCATCCTCAACGCGGTTATCGGAACCATTCAGGAATATAAGGCGGAAGCCTCTCTGGAAGCTTTAAAAAAGATGGCTGCGCCGTACGCCCGCGTTCTTCGAAACGGCGCCGTCAAGAACATTCCGGCGGCAGAGGTTGTTGTCGGCGATATTGTGGTAATGGATGCCGGCGATTCGATTCCGGCGGACCTCAGACTTCAGGAAGTCAATTCGCTTAAAATTGAAGAGTCGGCGCTGACCGGCGAATCCAAATCGGTGACCAAAAAAATTGAAATCCCCGGCGATACCTGCGGAAAATCTGTCGCTCTCGGCGACCAAACGAATATGGCGTTTATGGGGACGAACGTTGTTTACGGCCGCGGCAGCGGTATCGTTATTGCGACGGGCATGAATACGCAGATCGGAAAGATTGCGAGCCGGCTTTCGGAGACGAAAAAGGAAATCACGCCGCTGCAAAAGAAATTGAATCAGATTTCAAAAAACATCTCAATGATTGTTATTTTCATCGCAATCGCTGTGTTTGTGATCGGTTATTTGACAGGACAGGACACGCTGACCATGTTCCTGACGGCCGTCGCGCTGGCTGTTGCGGCCATTCCGGAAGGCTTAGTTGTCTGCGTGACGATTGTGCTGGCTCTCGGTATGTACCGTATGGCAAAAAGAAACGCATTGATCCGGCGTCTGCCGGCGGTTGAAACGCTCGGCTCAACACAAGTGATCTGTTCCGATAAGACGGGGACCCTGACACAGAACCGGATGACGGTGAAAAAGATGTGGGTCTTTGAAGAGGTCGAAGACCCGGATTCGGGAAAACTGCGGCCTCTGGCCGAAGCGTTTGCCGACTGCAACGACTCGCGCATTGACGAAGCGGGCAAAATCGTCGGCGACCCGACGGAAAACGCTTTTTTAGATTATCTCATCGAAAACAACCTGCAAACAGCCGACCGGCTCAGAAACAGGGTCCGAGCGGGAGAAATACCGTTTGATTCGGACCGGAAACGCTCAACCGTTGCTGTTCCGAATGCGTTTGGCGGTGTCCGCGTTTATGTCAAGGGCGCCGCGGAAAGCATTGTCGAGCGCTCCGTTTCCGCTTACAGGGACGAACAAATCGTTCCGATGACGGAAGAAATGAGAAAAGAAATACTGGCGGCCAATGAAGAAATGGCTGAAAAAGCGCTGCGCGTTTTGGCTTTCTCTTACAAAGACGCGGATGCCATCCATCCCGAAAACATGGAAGAAACCGAAAGCGGATTGATTTTCTGCGGTCTGGCCGGCATGATCGATCCGGCGCGTCCCGAAGTCAGAGAAACCATTAAAGTCTGCCGCAAAGCGGGCGTCACGCCTGTGATGATTACGGGCGACCATAAAACAACAGCCGTCGCAATCGCCAATGATTTGGGTTTGCTGGACGATGGCCGGATTGCCATCACCGGCGCGGACTTGGAAGAAATGAGCGACGCGGAGCTGGATCGAAAAATTACCGAAATCGGCGTTTATTCCCGCGTTTCGCCGGAACACAAAGTCAGAATTGTGGACGCTTGGCAAAAGCGCGGCAAAATCGTGGCCATGACCGGAGACGGGGTCAATGACGCGCCGGCTTTGAAACGGGCGGACATCGGCGTCGGCATGGGCATCACCGGAACGGAAGTGGCCAAAGGCGCCGCGGACATGGTTCTGACGGATGACAATTTCGCGACCATTGTCATTGCCGTCAAAGAAGGCCGCGGCATTTTCGATAATATTCATAAGATTGTCAGCTTCCTGCTCTCGACCAATTTCGGCGAAGTGATTGCCATTCTGACAGCCACGATTCTCGGCTTCACACTGCTTTCACCGATTCATCTTTTATGGATCAATCTGGTCACGGATTCATTCCCGGCCCTTGCGCTCGGCGTCGAGCCGCCGGAAGAAGACATCATGGACAGAAAACCGCGCGACCGGAAAATACCGTTTATGACGGGAAAACAGTGGGTCAACATCGCCACAATCGGCACCGCCGCCGCCATCTTTACTTTGGCGGCTTACTTTGTCGGAAGCAAAACATCCCCTCAAACAGGCGTGACCATGGCGTTCATGACGCTCGGTTTGATTGAACTGTTCATCGCCCTCGGATTCCAGTCGGAGCGCAACAGCATCTTTAAAATCCATCCCAAAGAACATCCGTACCTCTGGGCAGCCTTTTTCGGCCCGGCCGCGCTTCAGGTCGTTCTCGTACTGGTCCCGTTCCTTCGGGAAAGCTTCGGCCTTGTTGCTCTGTCAATCTATCAATGGACCATCATCTTGGCGCTGTGTATCGGTATGCTGTTGTTCATCGAATTCGGAAAAGCGGTTTACAGATACCGCCATAACAAAAAAACGGCGGAGCAGCGGCAAACCGTTTAAATGCGGATTCGTTTTTTTTGGTGAAGCAATAGACTGAAACATCGTTTTTTCGATGAAGCGATAGACCGGAGCATCGTTTTTTCGATGAAGTGATAAATTGAAACATCGTTTTTTTAATGAAACGATAAACTGAAACATCATTTTTTCTCAATTTAATTAAAAACCCGAACGCCCCTTTTTCTGAAACTTAAAAAATAAGTTTATGAAAAAAACGGCGTTCATTTTTTTAATGAAACGATAAACTGAAACATCGTTTTTTCTCAATTTAATTAAAAATCCGAACGCCCCTTTTTCTGAAACTTAAAAAATAAGTTTATGAAAAAACGGCGTTCATTTTTTTAATGAAACAATAAACTGAAACATCATTTTTTCTCAATTTAATTAAAAATCCGAACGCCCCTTTTTCTGAACCTGAATTCAATGGAGAAGTGCATAATCTCCGAAAAAATAAAGAGGGTGCTTATCTTCCTATATTTTGCACAAACAGGAAGTAACACCCATGCTACAAACACTTTCAGGATATAAAAAATATAGCCATTTAACATTAAAGGACCGCATTAAAATTGAAATTCTTTCATTCTTAAATAAAACGCAGACCGAGATTGCGGCAGCCGTAGGCTGCTCGCAATCTACGGTCTCAAGGGAATTAAGAAGAAATCAACCACCAAAAAACAAAGTCAAATATAATTCTGAACAAGCTCATAACCGAAGTGATGAACGAAAAAGAAATTCAGCCAAAAAAGAGCGCTTAAAAAATCATGTCATTCGAGAATATGTGCATGATAAAATTAAAATTGGCTGGTCACCGGAACAAATTGTCGGCAGAATTCGGCTTGAGCATTCTCTTAAAACCAATCATGAATCAATCTATCAGTACATTTACAATGAAAAAACAGATATGATCCAATACCTCCCAAAACGGCATCGTAAGCGAAAGAAAAGAGGATTGAAAGTAAAAAACAGAGTGGGAAAGATTCCAAACAGAATTTCAATTACAGAAAGACCTGAAATTGTAAATAGAAGAATCAGAATCGGTGATTTAGAAATAGATACAATGGGATCAAGAAAAGCAAAAGAGTGTTTACAAGTAATTGTAGATCGGGTAACGCACTACACCACCATAAATCTATTAAAAGATAAGTCAACCGGTGAAATGATGGATAACGCCATCAAAAGTTTAGAAAAGATGCCATCAGAGTTTAAAAGAACTATAACTTTCGATAACGGGACAGAAAATGCAGCTCATGAAAGATTAAGAGAATTAGGGATTGAAACCTATTTCTGTCACCCGTATCATAGTTGGGAAAAAGGAACAGTAGAAAACACAATAGGATTGATTAGAAGAGTGTTTCCAAAAAGTACAAATTTCTCAAGAGTAAGTAATGAACAAATAAAAGAATTAGAAAATAAGCTGAATAATAGACCAAGAAAGTGCTTAAACTTCATGACTGCTAATGAAGTCATGAAATTATGCACTTCTTGATTGAAGATAAGGAAACTTAAAAAATAAGTTTATGAAAAAAATGGCGTTCATTTTTTTAATGAAACAATAAATTGAAACATCGTTTTTTCTCAATTTAATTAAAACCCGAACGCCCCTTTTTCTGAAACTTAAAAAATAAGTTTATGAAAAAAACGGCGTTCATTTTTTTAATGAAAC
>WRDC01000090.1 GCA_009783635.1 Methanimicrococcus sp.
AGCTCAGTAAAAACGCATGTCAGGTTATCATGAAAGGCGCCACGTACAACATGCCCGTCAACGTTCTTTCGATGGCCATGTCCGGCGGTTCCGCACCGGTCTACCTTGCGGGAACCCTTGTGACGCACAACGCCGAAGTCCTCGCAGGTATCGTCCTCGCGCAGATTACCAACCCCGGCGCACCCGTTTTCTACGGCAGCTCCACCACTACCTTCGACTTGAAGAAAGGAACGGCGCCTGTCGGATCCCCGGAGCTTGGTCTCATCAGCGCCGGCGTTTCTAAACTCGCTAAATTCTACGGCCTTCCCGCCTTCGTTGCCGGCGCATAGTCCGACTCAAAGATCCCGGATGCACAGGCCGGCCACGAAAAGACCATTACAACACTCCTTGCCGCGCTTGCGGGCTCCAACACCATTTACGGCGCCGGTATGCTCGAACTCGGTATGACTTTCTCAATGGAGCAACTCATCATCGACAACGACATCATCGCCATGGTGAAGAAAGCCATGGAAGGCATTCCGGTTTCCGAAGAAACCCTCGGTGTCGACCAGATCAAAAAAGTGGGTATCGGCAACAACTTCCTCGCATTGAAGAAGACCAGAGAACTCGTTGACCTTCCGTCTTCTCCGAAGCTCATCGACAGAAAGATGTTCGGTGATTGGTACAACGCCGGCGCAAAAGACATTGTGACAAGCGCGCACGAGACATATGTCGATGTCATGAAGAACCACGAAGTTCCGGCAATCGACAGTGACATCTACGCGGCGATGAAAGCGATCGTTGATAAAGCAGACAAAGCATTCAAAATCTGAACCCTAAACAAAAAAAATGACAGAGGTTAATAATATGGCAAGTAAAGACGAAGTTATTGCAATGGCAAAAGAAGCAATATTGGAATTTGACGGAGAAATGGCAGAAGAGGCGGCACAGGAAGGTCTCAAGGCAGGCGTTAGCCCGGTTGAAATTATTGAGGCTTACGCCTCCGCGATGGGCGAGGTCGGCGTTGATTTTGAAAAGGGGAAACTTTTCCTCCCTCACGTTTTGGCCGCATCCGAAGCGATGAACATGGGAATCGCTGTCTTAAAACCCGAAATGGAAAAGACAAAAGCAAAGACCACGAGCAAAGGCGTCATCATTATCGGAACAATTGAAGGCGACATCCACTCCATCGGTAAAGACATTGTTGCTTCCATGCTCGGTATCGCCGGTTTCGATGTCGTTGACCTCGGCCGCGATGTGCCGATTACGACATTTGTTGAGAAAGTTAAAGAACTGAACCCCATCATCGTGGGCTCCTCCGCTTTAATGACAACAACAATGGTCAACCAAATTCAGATTGAAGAACAGCTGAAAGCGGCAGGCGTCCGCGGCTCTGTTAAAACCATGGTCGGCGGCGCGCCGGTCACACAGGCCTGGGCCGACAAAATCGGCGCAGATATCTATGGTGAAAGCGCAACTGACGCTGTTTCAAAAGTGAAGGCCGCCGCAAGCGCCTAACTTTCTCAATAGAAAAACAATGAAAAACGGAAAAACAGAAAAACGATATACACCCTCCGTTGGAAAGGGATGGTTTTCTCATCTCCGTCCTTTTCCGCTTTTTCATAATCGCCGGCGACAAAACGGCGACAAAAGGGCCGCGATGGGAAAAGGGGAATATTTTTAAGATTTATTTTCAAAGAAAAACATTATTTTTCGCTTGCGTGGGCAGGGATTTGAGGCACGAAGCGGATAAAATGGAAGCCGAGAAGGCTTTTCGCTTGCGCGGGCAGGAATTTGAGGCACGAAGCGGATAAAAAAAAGCCGAGAAGGCTTTTCGCTTGCGCGGGCAGGAATTTGAGGCACGAAGCGGATAAAAAAACGCCGAGAAGGATTTTCGATTGCGCGGGCAGGGATTTGAGAATCAAATTACCCGTTTGTTCCCGACGGCGCCGTCATTTTTAAGACTCAACCGCAGCGGCCTTTTTTTTGTAAAACTTATACAATTCCTTTGCCCACGCTCGCATCATATCATCATCACTGACGATGATTTTGTTATCATAGACGCCGTCGGTGTTGAAGAAATAAATATATGCGAAAAGGTCTGTCAGCGTCATGGACGGCGTTGTTGTCACGGCGCTGTCCGATAAAAGCATATAGTTGACATTCCCGCGCCGGATCAGTTCATTCAGGCGGTTTCCCATTTCCTCAATGAAGCGTTCATGAACTTTCGGCGTCACGATAATTGTCATTTCTTTGCCGGATTCGGCCATTTGGAACTACATCTCCGAATAAATCGGGTGATAGATGGATAAAAGGCACATCGCGTGCTTGGATTTTTTGAACGTGTCGGAGAATTCCTGCGGCACATCAAACATATAGTTGCTGATGTCATATTCCAAGAGTTTATAATTGCCGATTTCGCGGATCCGTTCCATTAATTCCGGCGGGATCACCGATAAATTACGTTCAAACCAGTATCGCTGATTCTTTTCAAGAACATTGATCGTTTCGAAAAGCGGATACATATTTTTGACCAGAATGCGCCCGATCTCCGTTAATTTGTACGTTCCGTCTTTTATGGCAATAATCTGTTCGTCCCGAAGCGTTTTCAGCTGCGGCATCAGCGAATGAGCGGTCATGTCCATTTTTTCAGCCAATTCGTCGATGCTGTGGCATTTTTTTTCAAGGAGTAAGAGAATTGCCCGTCTTTTTTCCGACAGACAGACAAGATCACTCAACGTGAATGTCGCCGTATTTTTGCCCATAATGCCGCTTTCCCCTATTCATTTATACTTCAATTCATACCGCAGGCCAAGACATCCGGAACAGTAAAACGCGCATTGCTGTTTTTCGGCCGGAATTTTTTGTCTTACCCCGCAAACAAATTTCACAAACCCCTCATTCTCAAAAACCGTCCGCCCGATTTGCGGATATTTTTGGTCTGAATCAATAATTCACCGAAAAATCAATGATAATTCACAGAATATAAAATTTTGATTCTTCAATTTTAATTCTTGATTCTCAATATAAAATGAGAGTCTACCTATATAAACTTGATATATAAACTTGAAGAGATATTTGTAAAAAATCGTTATTTGCTTTCCCATCGGAATTGACTCAAAACAATGTTAAAATTTGAATTTTGCGCTTTGGCATTTGAAAAATAATTTTTTCAGCCCCAATCTTTTCTTGGAATCCTCTCTCCCCGAATTTAATAAAATCATTGAACAAATCCTCTTTTCATCAATTCTTTCATCAAAATTTTTAAAAACGTGAGAATAAAATATTTATAAAGCGGCGTTTATCTTCCAAAATAATTCGTGCGCTGCTTCTTATTGTCCTTTTTTAAAACAACGCCTTTAAAACTTCCGATGTCACCGGATTTTATCAACGCTTTATCATTTTCAAACCCCCTTCTTTTTTATAATTCAAAATTCATTCCACGGGGGGCTCACATTTAAAGAGGGGAGCCAAAAAATAAAGAACGTTTATACTATATACGTTTTTGACCTTTAAGCCACTGCGAATACTTTCCGATGTGTTTAATTTCAAATATTAAGATTATTTGATTATTACAATCGGAAATAAAAAGTAAAGCTTTCATCGTTTTCGGCTTCGGCCGAGGGATGGAAGGATGGGGGATTTCCGATTTTTCGGACTTTATTTTTTGTCGCATACAGTTGTGTGGTTATATGCATCTAAAACGGAGTTAATAAGACAAATAAGAATGATTGGTGAGCACCGGCATTAAAAAGACGCTTCAGTGTGCCTATTGAAAGCACATTTTGACTTCTCTTCAACGGCGGACTTATCAGACTCGGTTCCGTTTCGTAATATTTTGATTTGAACAGAACAGGCGCCGCCGGTCATTTCGGCGGGAAAAACGTTCGATTATCATTTTGCTGCGAGTCATTCGTTTGTTTCAATTGGTTATCATGATAAAAAAATAAAGCCAAAGGTGGTTTTTTGGACAGCGATACTAAACTACAAAGAACAATTGATTGGAAGCAAGGACTTGCAATTGCGCTTGGTGTCCCGTTATTGATTTTACCGTCAATCGGCACATTTGCGATTTACTTATGGGCCTTTGCCATTGTGGCTTGGGGTCTTTCGGTTCTGCAGGGCTTTCTTCAAAATCTGGCATACGGTGAAATGGCGGCAACATTTGCCGACGCTTCCGGTCTGCCGGGATTTGCACAGATTGTGTTCGGCGGGGGAACTCAAACCGGTAAATTCATTGGCGGCTTTTCCGCCTGGAGTTATTGGTTTGCATGGAATCCCGTGCTTGCAATATTTTCGATTTTGATTGGTGATTATCTCGCCGGCTTAATTTTCAACGGCGTTGTTGCAGCGGAGATCTCACCCATTATCCTTTCACTGGGCGCGGGCATTATCATCTTTGCAGCACTCACTTTAATCAACGCCAGAGGCGTTTCAAGCGGGGCGACCGTCGGTTATATTTTAGCCATCTTCTCATTGGTTCCGCTCCTGTTAATTACAATCGCTCCGTTCTTTACGGGTAATTTCCATATGGAAAACATCACAGGAAGCTGGTTCCCGACGGATTGGAACTGGGGACTTTCCAATGTTCTTATCTTCATGGGTATTATGGCAACGGCACAATGGAGCGCTTGTGCGTGGGAAACAGCCGCGATTTACGGTCCCGAATACAAGAAACCGAAATCAGATGTCCCGAAAGCATTATTCGTATGCGGCTTGGTTTGTCTCTTCTCCTTCGTCTTTGTCCAAGCATCCGTTACCGGAACACTTGGCGTTGAAGGAATCATCGATCAGCGCATCTCTCCGCTTCTCCCGATGGCGACCATGGTCTTTGGAGACTGGGGCGCGATGGTTGCGGTGGTTATGTTGATTGCCGCGATGGTTTTGATCATTCAGACAGCCTTTAACGGCTCTGCCAGATCCATGCACTCCATGGCCGTGGAAGGCAATCTGCCGTCCTACCTCTCGAAAGTGAATTCAAAGGGAACGCCGATGAGATCGATGGTTATCATCGCGATTTTCAACGTCCTCTTGATTCTCATCTTCTCCTTCTTGGAAGCATCCAGCGGGCCGGCCGCGATTTTAGCCGCGTCTGCGATCGGTTATGTGTTTGCGAACGGTATCAGCTTACTGGCATACTATAAAGCGGCCACAGACCCGAAATTCAAGGACCTGGAACGCCCCTTCAAGGCGCCAAAAGGATGGAAGTACGTTGCACTGGCTTTTGCCCTGATTAACCTGGTCTTCTATTTGGTCGGAATTGTTTACTTGAATGCAACCGACGCCGGATGGGCGCCAACGCTCCTCGGTTTCGTTGTCTTGGCATTCTTTGCTCCGCTCTGGTGGTGGGCGCAAAAAGAACAGAAGAATAAATCAGCGGCATAACGCGATTTGTTTCACATTTAAGGCATACCGGTTCTTCCTTTTTCAGTAAAGGGAGAACCTATGCCTGATCATTTATTTAATTCGGCGAGGGTATCCCCTTTTACTTTTCCGGCTTTCCGCCGGCGCTG
>WRDC01000091.1 GCA_009783635.1 Methanimicrococcus sp.
TGTCCAAAATGCCGGCCAGGTCAAAAACGTTTTCAACCAACTGATTTTTTAAATAATAGACGTCTCCGGCGGCAGCTTCTGTGGCATCCGGACTGTCCAAAGGTTCCAGTTTGGCCAAAACGGCCTTGCAGAGACGGTCCATTTCGTCATCCGTCAAATCATGAATATTTTTGTTTTCATCTAAATTCAAATCAGACAAAAAGGCGCGTATCTCGTCGGGCTTTCCCGTGATATCCAAATACGGCTCCGTTGTTCTCATCAGAACGTCAAAAAGATTGCCGTCTCCTATTTTCAGTCCTTTCCGTACCGTTACAACGCCGGTTCTTATGGCTTCGTCCAGAATTTCCGCGTTGGCCGCGACCATCAGTTGCCGGTCTCCGATCATTCCGGCCACCGCTAACGATGACAAATCAGTATTCACCGGATTCATGGCCCGCGCCGTCAGGTACGAAACGCCGGCGCCGGAAATCATATAAGACCCTTCCAAGCCAACCGTTATCGGATTCACCACGACTTTCGCGGGCGATTTACCGACCGGAACATGGTGGTCTAAAATCACGATCGGATTCGGAAGCGCCGATAAAAATTCGGATTGGCCGCTTCCGATGTCGCAAAAAACCATGAGAAAGTCTTCCGGATAGGAAGACGCTAAAACCGAAACGAGCCCTGCATCCAATTTCGGGAAGATTTTGTGATAATAAGTCATGCCTTCCCGCTTAAAAGCCTGAATCATAATCGCGGCACTGGTGAGCCCGTCCGAATCGTTGTGCGTCACCAAACAAACGTATTGATGCTGTTTGATGAAACGCGCCGCCGATTCAGCCTGTTTTTTGAGATGTTTGATTCTTTCGGATTCGGGCATGGATTTATAGTTCACCATATTGTGTCACGCTTTTCTTTGAGTTTTAAAGGATTTCATCACTTTTATTCTTATGCCAGTGCCGGAATGCAGATAAAGCTACTTTCTTCTTGATATTGTCATGAAAACGACCATTTATTAGGTATTGAAGACTCCGCATGTTGTTGATTTATTAAAATACAAAACATTTAAATATTTATCCGATTGTTATAAATTTTTGTTTTCGTTTATAAACCCGTCCGTTTTCTTTGGTGATGAAACGGGAATTAACTGCAAGATTCCCTCAAATCTGAATAATATGGAGAAACCAGAAATGAATAAAAGTAAATCCATCCGAAAAATACTGTTGCTTGTACTGATAATTTTTCTCATTCTGATGTTGCTGCCAAGTTCCATGCAGACCGTTTACGCTGCGGACTATACGGCGTCGGATGAGGGAGAGTTAATTGCCAATCTCGCTCTTGCAGCCGCGTCGGGGGGCGGAAACGTTACGACTTCGGCAAATTTTTCCATATCCAGCTCCAGCATTATCACAATCCCCGCTGATTGTACGCTTTTAATTCACCACACAATTACCAATAACGGCACGATTGCCAACAATGGCACAATTATCGTCAACGGCACAATAACCAATAACGGTGCGTTTACCAACAACGTCGGCACATTCCCCGACAACGGTGTGATTTTTATCGTTGGAACAATGACCAACAACGGCACGTTTACAAACGGCGGAGGCACGATTGTCATCATTTGTGTAGACGAAGACGAAAATGACGTGATTTTCGGCAATGGTACAATTAACAACAATGGTAAGATTATCAATCATAGCGGAACGATTTTCAAATATGAAGGCAGCACGATTATTAACAATAGCGGTGGCACGATTGACAACTATGATGAGATTCTGAGCGGCGGCGCAATTACAAACAACGGAATGATGATAAACCATAATGGCGGCGTAATTGAAAACTACAATGACGGCACGATTACAAACAGCGGTACGATTATAAACCATAACGGCGGCGCAATCAACAATGAAGGCGCGATGACTAACAATGACACAATTACCAATGATGGCGAGATTGTCAGCAATGGAACGATTACCAACAATGGCAGGCTTAACAGCGATGGAGAAATTTACAATGATGGTATGTTTATCAACAACGGCAAGTTTGTCGGCAACGGCTTGACTTACAACTACAACAACGGCACACTTACAGGTTACATACCCACCGGCCACGGCCATATTCACGACTTCGGCGGCACAGTCACGCTCATTGATAACAGGACATTTTTTGAACGGCTGCCCATTATAGTCTACATCGTTTTGATAGTGGGTTTAGTGCTGGCGGTGCTGGCGGCTTTTATCCTGTACCGAAAAAGAAAGAAGTAATGATTGCGTTTACATCTTTAACACTGTAAATTAACACTGTAAAGGAAAAAAAGATTGAATGCAATTGAAATTACATTCTGATATCATTTGATTTTACCGAGGGCGGTAAAATATCAAACTTTCCCGCCCTCCTTGGATTTGTCCTTGTATTTTGTTATTTTTCACCTCCGCGTTTTTTATAATCCTTTTGGATTTCCTTATTCCAGTCATCTCTAATCTCTGCAGCCTCCCTGAATTCCGTGACGGTCTCACAGATAGCTTGATAATTCAATTCAATGCCTTCGCGGTCATTGTGGTAATTTTGAGCGCGGTTGCGGGCAATACCAAAGCGGTCGGCAACCTCCGCGGCGTCAATGTTCGCGCCGAGGAAGATGAACTCCCAACCGTATTCCGACTTCTGCCGCTCAATCATTTCCTTTATCTTACCGTAACTGAACTCACGGCTCGCGTTTTCCATGCCGTCTGTGGTGATGACGAACAGCACCTTTTCAGCGCGGTAGCCTTCAGCCGTGTTCTTTTGGACGCCGGCGATTTTGTTGATCGTCTTGCCGACCGCGTCGAGCAGGGCTGTTGACCCCCGTACGAAGTATTCGCTGTCGGTAATCGGGCTGACCGCCTTGATGTCGATACGGTCATGCAGGATTTCGTAATCATGGTCAAAAAGGATTGTTGTGAGGCGGCATTCGCCGGGTCCTTCCTGCTGCTTTGAAAGCATGGAATTGAAGCCGCCGATTGTGTCGCTCTCCAGACCGCTCATTGATCCGCTGCGGTCAAGGATAAAAATCAATTCTGTAAGATTTGTTTTCATGGGATTGTTTTCCATTTACTTGTTCTCCATTTATTTGGTTTAAATCATATCGTATTGCCTGCTTCCTTGATGCTGAGAGGGACAAGTTCATAGCTTGTGCTTCTCAATAAATTTACAAACCCGATTCCGGATTTACCTCGCTGTGACTTCCGCAAGCTCTATCCTATAGACTGAATAAAAAAATTCTGCAGAGCTGAGACTATTTTCAATAATCCGCACAACAGAATGGTATCTTTTTTTCAAGAGCTTTGAGGATGTCGCCGATAAGTTTTTTTGCTCAGGCATCAGGTATGCCAAAGAAGAGCAACCGGCCGCGCATATGCGCTTATTTGCACCGCTTTTTTCAGGGGTTTTCGCCGTCCGGACCAGTTAAAATATCCGCTGCGTTTCCCTTCAAAACCGTGACCGGTCAGAGCTGAACAATATTTTCAGCTGAACAGTACTCATTTCTCACTTACCATTATATTACGTTCGCTTACTATTTAATGCTTTACTTGAAAAATATCAGCATGCGGCGAGCTATATTTTAGACCTGTTGAAGAGAAAACACGGCAAACCGCAAAAATATTACTCAACCTTGCGCGCCTCAAGATACACAAGCGGAAAAGCCGCGTTCAATATTTTCCATCTTTCCGCCAAAAAACCGTTCCGCCGGATAAATTCAATGTACTCGTCCGGCTTCCATTTTGAATACGTTTCAAACCCGATGAGTTTTAAAATTTTTGCGTTCAGATTCCAAGACGAATCACGAAAATGACCGTGTGAATAGGTCGGGGCGATGAGCAGTCCGTTTGGTTTCAACACTCTTGAAATGCCTGAAAGGACCTTGGCCGGATCCGGCATAATGTGAAGCGCGTTTGAAATGATAACGGCGTCAAATGTATGGTCAGGAAAAGAGAGCTCTGTCGCGTCCTCTACCGAGAAACGTACATTGTCCGGCGCTTTTTTCTTTTTCGCGGCTTCAATCATTTTGGGAGAGAAGTCAATCGCTTCCACATGGCGCACATACGCGGCGATGTTTACGGCAATCAAGCCGGTTCCCGTTGCGACTTCGAGCACATCCATATCGGGCAAAAGAGAGCTTTCCATGAGCCGGTACATCTCTGAGTAAGCTTGGCCGTTGAATCTGCGGATTTCAAAATCATAGAACTTCGCATAACGATTCCAAAAATGTTTATTATCGCGATTCATCCGCTGCATCCCCTTCCCGACAAAGGCGGCCGCATTGAAGGCATTTCACGGGTCTGACTGAAAGGCTTCATTCACCAGATTGTTGAATGCTTCAATCATAAAAAAAGAAAAATAAGAATGTAATTGCAATTGAAATTACGTTCTGATGTCGATCTTGATTTTGTCAAGAGCGGTGAGGTACTGAACTTCTTCGCCTTCCTTGACTTTGTCCTTGTATTCTTCGGGAAGCGGGATTTCAAAGGTGCTGAAGTCGGCCATGTCCATCAGCTGAACGATGTCGCCCGTAATTGTCAACACTTGCGCCGCTTTTCTTTCAACGATCGGGACATAGATTTTTGTCGCGACGGAACCGACGATGGAACGCTTCTGGTTGTCAAAAAGACCAATCGCGTCAACGCGCGCTTTGGCGGCGCCGTGCTTTCCCGGCTTTGATTTTGCGATACTCTTGATGACACAAGCCTCATCGTCAATGATAACGTATCTTCCTTCTTTTAATTCCTTCATTTCAACTTGTTCTTTCATTTGTAATTCCTCCAAAATTCAATCCGTCATTTCCGCCGGAAAAAAGGTGATGAGAGTAAAACCATGATATTTGATGTTATGTTTCTAAATATCGTTTTTATAGTTTAGAAATTGGATATGATAAAACGGAGAGGGAATATATAACCGTTATTCTTAACTCGGCTTTTTTGATTGTTGGTACAGGCAGCCTATATGAACTTTGTGTTTTAAAAAAATCTTTGCAATATTTAAACAATGAGTGTCGTAGTGATGCTAAGCCCTTTAAGCCCTTAACGAACACAGGCATTCGTAATTCAAAATTCAGATTGCGAACACGTGCATTCGTAATTCAAAATTCAGATTGCAAATGCAGGCATTCGTAATTCAAAATTCAGATTGCGAATGCAGGCATTCGTAATTCAAAGGTCAGATTGCGAATGCACGCATTCGTAATTCAAAGGTCAGATTGCGAATGCACGCATTCATAATTCAAAGTACAGATTGCGAATGCACGCATTCGTAATTCAAAATTCAGATTGCGAATGCACGCATTCGTAATTCAAAGGTCAGATTGCGAA
>WRDC01000092.1 GCA_009783635.1 Methanimicrococcus sp.
GGCCCATTCCGGGGGCTTGATTTTGTCATTTTCTTTAAATTTGTCCGCGACCCTGTGAATGAGGTCTGCCGCGGGAACATCGTATGCTGTAGTCATTAATATCTCCTTACTGAATTGATAATCTCGTTGCAAGCGGTTGAATAACCGATGCGCCAAATCCGTCAAAACGGCATATCCGCTTCTTTAAAGAAAGCGTCAAAAAAGCTTGTGCTCAGCAACTGTTTCGGATGCGGCGTCTCCGCATACGGAAATTTTTGCAAACGTCCCGCTTTTTTTCAGTTCTTTTCTGTTCAATGAAGCCTGAAAGTGTTTGACAGGTTCGTTCGGATTATATGAGACATCCAATGCAACGCTGGCTGAAGCATTGAACGGTTTTTTGAATGATATACCAAGCTCCTCAGTGGCCGAAACTGGATAACTTGAATAATAAGGACTCAAATGAACATTTGAACAGGCTGATGGTATAAAAAGATTTTTGTTAAAAAGGGAATGAGAAGAAAATAAAAGAAAAAGGCAGAAGTGAAAAAAGAAAAAGGCAGAAGTGAAAAAAGAAAAAGGCAGAAGTGAAAAAAGAAAAAGCGGAAGTAAAAAATTCGTTCAGAACAGCTGCCTCAAAATCGGATTGTATCGCATATTACGGGGGCGGTTGCTGTCCATCTTGATTATTTGTTCTCTTTCGGGACCGACGGAAATGTAGCTGATCGGAACACCGGATTTTTTCTCGATATATTCGACAAAGATTCGGGCATTGGAAGGCAAATCAAAGAAGTTGCGGACATGACCGATCGGTTTGTCCCAACCGTCGCTTTCCATATAAACCGGAACGCAGCGTTCCAATTCATCGGTCATGAAAGGCGGATAATCAATGCGTTCGCCGTCTAAATCGTATGCGACGCAGATTTTGATTGTTTCAAGGCCGGTTAAAACGTCAAGTTTTGTTAAAACCAATTCATTGTAACCGTTTAAATAAATGGATTTTTTCAAAAGCGGCATATCCAGCCAGCCGCAGCGTCTCTTTCGGCCGGTCGTGGTTCCGAATTCACGGCCGACTGACGCCAGATGTTCGCCGTCCGCGTCATTTAATTCCGTCGGCAGCGGGCCGTGGCCAACGCGGGTGATGTAAGCTTTTGTCAAGCCGATTGTTTTTGTGACCTGCGACGGGCCGACACCGAGACCCGTACAAGCGGAACCGGCAATGGTAGACGAAGACGTCACATATTTTTGCGTCCCGTGGATAACATCTAAAAAAGTACCCTGAGCGCCTTCGGCGAGAACTTTCTTGCCGGTGCGGAAGGAGGAATTTATTTCATGAGAAACATCCACGGCATAATTTTGCAGTTCATTACCGATTTTAAGAAGACGTTTCGCCTCCTCATCCGGAAAAAGATCATGCGGATTGCCGCCGAGCTTGGCAATGATTTCTTTCTTCAGCGGCAGAAGCGTCTCCAACTTTTGATAAAACAGGTCTTCGTCAAACAGGTCTTCCAATCGGATTTCATTTCTCAAAACCCGGTCGGAATACGCATATGCAACGCCTTTTTTTGTCGTTCCGATTCGATTATCCCGGGACCTTTCCGAAAGAGCATCCAGGGCGATATGATAAGGCATAATCAAACTGACTTTTGTATCAATGCCAAAATTCTCATTCGTAATAGTAATGCCGCAGTCTTGAAGCATTTTCATTTCATCCGTCAGCGTGAACGGATTCAAAACAACGCCGGGACCGATGAGAGCTTTCTTGCCGGCCAAAATGCCCGAGGGTATTTGATGAATTTTGTAAACCTTTTCGCCGATAACCACGGTGTGGCCAGCATTGTCACCCCCTTGAAAACGGGCAACAATGTCATAATTTTCCGCCAGATGGTCAACGATTTTCCCTTTGCCCTCATCACCAAACTGAGCACCCGTAATAATTGTAAACATAAGAAGGAATTGTTTTTATAATATTAATAAATCTCTGTTCAAAAAACGGAAGGGAAATAATCATAACATTTTATTGCCGAGCGGACCGGCGTCATCTGAGATGTCATGAATGATTTCCTCTTTTTCGACATCTAAAACAATCATGCCGGTTTTCAGGCTTTCGAGCTCTTCCGGCGTCAGCTTTCGGGACGTTGCACCCGCCGACAAAATAGCGCTGTTGCCGAGAGGATCTTTGATTTGAAGTGTTATTTCCAATGAAGCTGTTGTAGGGTTATCGATGATTTCATCGATCTGCCGAAGCAATTCGGTGCCGCGCTCAATTTTCTCTTCGTCGCCTTCAGACCAGCGGACTGCGCTTTCGACAACGCCGCGGATGCGCTGAAGGACGCCTTCCGCGTTGGACACATAGGATTCCGAAATCGTTCCGGGCTCAACCATAATGCCGAGTTCTTCAATGATGATTGTTCCCGACGAGGAGCGAATGACGCGGGCATCCAAATCGGAAAGCGACCGGATCGGCAGCGAATAACAGACGGGGTCTTTGCCGTTTAAAATCAGCGTGTCGGAAAAACGAAAGGTACAGCTGTCACAGACACCGGTTGTAAACATAATGTCACCGAAATACGGAATGGTGTCTTTCTGCCATTTAATCACCATATCTGTCCGGCAGAGCGGGCATGTCGTTTTTGTTTCAAAATTGTCAATCAAGGCTTCACCTACCGTAAAAAGAATTATAAAACGAACGGTTTGTTAAACGGCAAAAGAACAAAAGAAGAAAAAAGGAAAGGAAAAGCGGATTAATAGTTCCCGCCGATTTTCTTTCTGTCAACTTTAATGCCTGTCGGGGTGACGAGGATGTTGTTGTCTTTCATGCCGACAATATCGCCGTGGACATCCAAAACGACATCTTTGAGTTCATTGAAAAGATGGTTCCGGAGACGTTCGTCGGATTTGATATTGGAAATATCGACAATCAGGATGTTGCCGTCATAGATTTCCTTCTTTAAGGTTGTGATTTGGTCAAAGTGCGTGAAAATGGCGATCTTGATATAGGTTTCTGCAGGTTCTTCGCCGGCGTTGCTGTCAATATCTTTTTCGAACTTGTCCAAGTCAATGTAAGCCGAATAATCATCGTTCTGTTTGGGCTCGGAGCCGCCAATAAGCTTTTTCAAGAAACTCAATTAAAACACCTTTGTCTTTTATTAAATGTGTGTAAAGCGGAAAATGAATCGGAAAAGATACCAAAATTTTCCGGTTCAAATCATTTTAGGTTAATTATGTGGAATAATATAAAGCATTAATGCTATACTTATTTATAAATATGTGTATAAAAACCATGGGATGTATTGCCTTTTTTGCGGTCTGAAAATGAAATCAGACCGTCTGTTAAATTGCAAGGTCCCAAAGCGTGTCGCCGACATAAGACAGCGATTTTATCGCTTTTCCGGAAGTTGCCGCTGTCATTTCATTGCCTGAAATCAGAGCGCGTCCGATGGCCAGCGGTTTCTTATGTGTTTCATCCACAATGACAACCAAATCATCCTTTTGAATGGAACTGTCGGCCGCCGTAATTCCCGGGCTCATGACATCCGCGCCGTTGACAACGAATTTGACGGCGCCCATGTCCACAACGACAATCCGGTGCGGCGGCAATAATTCCAACGCTCCGCGGACTGTCGGAAAAATTTGACCGTCATATTCAATGAACATCTGTTTGCCGTCGGCAAAAATAACTTTGAATTCATCTGCCGTGATGACTTCGAACTTGGAATCCGCAAAAACGGATACTTCGCCGCCGTAAATGTTGCGGAGGGCTTCCACCATTTTATTTTTGTCATTTTTTCTGAGACTGACTCTTGACTTTATTTTCAAAAAATCACCTGAAATGTCGTACCTAACGGTAATAAATGAAAAAGTAAGATAAAAAACTGATGATAATGTAAAGATAATAAAAGTTGCTCCCTCCGACTTCACCACTGTCATTATTTTTTTCTGACTTGGAAGCCGCGCGCGTAAAAAGAACGAAGCGAGCAATTTTTAAGCATTGAGATGGTTCAATCGACTATGACGCTGATGCCGCAGAAAAAAGCAAACCTTCTGTTGCTGTCGGTCGTTTTCTTTTGGGGGCTGTCATACCTGTTCACAAAACAGGGATTGATGACACTTTCGCCGTTTACGTTTCTGGCGCTCCGGTTCGGCCTCGGGTTTTCCGTAGCGGCTCTTTTATTTGTCAAACGCCTGACAAAAATAAACAAACAAACAATCTACGGCGGCGTTATCCTCGGATTTTTCCTATTTCTGACGCTGACAGGCGTTTATTTCGGTCTGCAGTACACAACAATTTCAAACGCCGGCTTCCTCGGCAGTTTGACGGTTATTTTTGTCCCGATTTTGTTTTCTGTTATTTACCGGAAACTGCCGGAGAAAAAAATTATCCTCGGAAGCATAACGGCCACGATCGGTATTATTCTCCTGATATCAAAAAGCACTGCCGGCGCCGGCATCGGTGACATCATGTGTATTATGGCAGCGGTCGCATATGCCGGTCACATTCTGATTGCCAAGCGTTTGACGGATATCAAAGAAATTGACGCGCTCAATCTCGGTATTGTTCAAATCGGATTCACTTGTTTATACAGCGTCATCTGCGCCTTCCTCTTTGAAACGCCGTACCTGCCCGAGACGGCAGAAGCGTGGCGAGCCGTCGTTTTTGTCGGCATCTTCTGTTCTGCCTTCGGATTTATCGGGCAGATCGTCGCGCAAAAATATACGTCGCCGGTCCACGTCGGTTTAATTTTTTCGCTTGAGCCAGTCTTCGCGTCTGTATTCGCTTACTTGTTCGCTGCCGAACAGCTGCTCCCGATACAGGTTGTCGGAGCAGTTATTGTGTTCCTCAGCGTTTTGTTTGTTGAGACGGATTTAAAAGAACTGCTGAAACTTGGGAAAAAGAAAAAGGCGGAAGCCGGATAAGAAGAAAAGCAATGAAGATTGCATCAACGCGCACACCCGCGCAGCCCGCCTTCGCGCACGGCTCGCCCGCGCGCGCGACCCGCACCCATTTTCAAACAAAACACCCGAAAAGGCACCCTCTTTTTTTCCACAAATCAATAATAAAAGAGCTTACGCTATTCACAAAAAATCAATAAAATAGCCCTCGCTGTTTTCACTTAAATCAA
>WRDC01000093.1 GCA_009783635.1 Methanimicrococcus sp.
CTTTTGGAAATCATGCCGTTTTCCATCCAAACCACATTCATCACAAGCGCCGGAACGAAACAGGTCGGCGTTAACGGAAATGTTTTAAGTTTTCCTTCCAAAGTTTCATTGCGGTTGTCCATGATTTGTTCCATCGGCAAATCAAATTCGGTTCCCCATTTTTGAATCTTAGGGCAAGTCGTTTCAATTGACACATGCGTCGTTTTTCCGTCGGATTTCGCTGTCACCTTATTCACGTGACCGCAAATTGTATCCATTGTTAATGTCACCATTTTTTCACCTCAAATAAATGAATGGGTATTGAATATGTACTTCCGTTACTTTATCCTTTTCTTTCGGCCTGAGCGGAGAAGATTCAAATAATTGAAGTGTTTTCATCAGAGTCCGGAAAAATATTCACATCGTAAAGTTCATATATGGAATTATGCGTATGGATAACTCTATCATTACTTTATCATTACTTTCATTTCATTCAGCTCTCATCGCCGCCGGCCGCACGAAGTAAGGCTTTCGGCCCCTAAAAATATTAAATCTGACATTCATTCAAATTAAAATTGAGGAAACATCATGAGATGGCAAGGCACATCTAAAAGAACATACACAGGCGGCAAATGCATTGCCTCCCGAAGCAAAAGAAAATTCGAAATCGGCCGCGAATTCGCCGAAACCAGAATCGGTCCCGCAAAGAACAAAAACGTCTCCACCCGCGGCGGCAACAGAAAGGTCAGGCTTCTCAGTGACCGGCTTATCAACGTCACGGACAAAAAGACCGGCAAAACACAGCGCGCAACCGCTGTAACCGTCACCGACAACGCCGCCAACAAACACTACATCAGACGTAACATCATGACAAAAGGCACAATCGTCAGAACCGATATCGGTCTTGTGAAAGTCACAAGCCGCCCGGGCCAAGACGGCGTGATCAACGGCGTCCTTTTGAATGAACAGGAATCCTGATTCAATCTAATCCGTAAAATAAAAGGGAGCTGTGTCTCCCACCTTTTTCTTTTTTTTAATTTTACTTGAACCGGATTTTCAATTAATTTTCAATTTTCAATTAATTTCCAATTTTCAATTAATTTTCAATTTTCAATTAATTCCAATATTTTTTAATTAATTTCCAATTAATTTCATCTTTTCAAGTGAATTCATTTTATTGAGAAAAGAACGCCCCGACTGAGATTCGAACTCAGGTCGAAAGCTCCGGAGGCTCTCAGGATATCCGCTACCCTATCGGGGCAAATGATTTTAAATGTCTTTTGCATCCGTTTTTCATTTTTTTGAAAAATTACAAAAAGACGGCCGCCTTTAAAAAACGGTAAAAAACGGCCGTCAAAATAAACGTCCCGACTGAGACTCGAACTCAGGTCGAAAGCTCCGCAGGCTTCCAGGATATCCACTACCCTATCAGGACACGAGAAACAGAATAGATACGCTTCAGATATAAACTTTGTTCTTAAAAATTGCTCGCTTCGCTCGCAATTTTTCAGGGCGGGGGGAGGCCGCATGCGTTTAAGGGGTGCCTTCGGCACCCCGGATATCGTGGGGGTACCTTCGGTACCCCGTCCTCTTTTCTCAATAATATTTTAAAATAAATGACCGGCTGCTTCATTCTGAATAAAACTTAAAAAGGGAAAACAGAAAAAAGGAAAGACAGAAGAAGACGGGGTACCGAAGGTACCCCCATGATACCCGGGGTGCCGAAGGCACCCCAAAAAAGCTTGGCGGACTCCCACCGCCCTGAAAAACTGTTCCCTTCACCAAGGCGAAGGGAGCAATTTTTATACATTTTTGGATTAGAGAGGAATATGTTTACAACAACAGTTATACCGAGTTTCGGCGATGTTGACGGACTCGGCCACATCAACAATACCGTCCTTGCCCGCTGGTTTGAAATGGCAAGAAACCCGATTTTCCGTATTTTTGAGCCGAATTTGAATTTGTCCCACGATGTCTGGAGATTGATTATGGCTCACACCGAATTTGATTTTGTCGGTGAGTTGTTCTTTGAATTCGATGTTGAGCTCCGCACATACATTGAAAAAGTCGGGACCAAGTCCTTTACAGTCTATCAGGAAGCTTGGCAGGAAGGACGGTTATGCGTGCAGGGCAGAGCTGTTGTTGTCCATTATAACTTCAAAGAAGGCGTAACGACGCCGATTCCGAAAGATAAAAAAGAGGAATTGGAGAAACATATGATTCCCAAGGTTCCGAAGGTCCCAAAAAACGAGCCGTATGAAACGAACGATTGATTTCGTCTTTTATTTAATCTATTTTTTGCCCGTTTTGATTTTATCCGTTTTGATTTTACCCGTTTTTACTCGTTCTCTTCGACAATCGGTCCGGCCGGTTCGGTCTCTTTGAAAATCTGACCTTCAAAGCGGTAAATTTTCGCACCGTATTTCCACATCATCGGCGTCATTCCGGCTTTGATGCAGGTCTGGCACAGGAATTCGATGGTGTCCCAGCCTTGGTCCGTTGCCACCTGCGGCAGAAGCAGGCCGCGGTGTTCGCCGTATTCGGCTATCAAACCGTGGGTTCCGATTTCGATTTGACTCGAATAGGTTGTAAAAGCGCCTTCCAAAAGTTTGGGGAGGGTCAGTGTTGTCACTTCAATGCAGATTTTGTACAAATCTTTCTTCTCAAGCGGAAAAAAACGGGGGTCATCAAAAGCCGCCGCGACCGCGGACTTGACAAGAACCTCTTTAAACGGCAGAACCGGATAGGGATAGCCGATGCAGCCGCGCAGGTCGCCGTCCTTTGTCAGCGTCACAAAAGCGCCGCGTTTTTCCGAAAAAATGACCGGCATGGACGGCAGTTCGGCAAACGGGTCATTGTCATTCAAAGAAGAAACAATAGCCTGCCGGGCAATTTTAACGGCTAAAATGCCTTCGTTTGTATGAAGTATCGCTTTAGACATTTTCATCCCTCTGTTTATCAGTCGTTGTCTTCCGATAAATCTTCGTCGCTGCCTTTCTTTTTGGCGTACGCTTCCCGAAGAACAGTGATTCCCGGAAGCTGTGTTCCGGAGAGATATTCGATACATGCGCCGCCGCCCGTACTGATGTGCGAGAACTGGCTGTCCATTCCCAAGCGGTGGACTTCCGCGGAAATGTGGCCGCCGCCAACGATGGAGAATTTCGCGTGGATGGCCGCGCGGATGATTTCGTGCGTTCCGAGCGCAAAATCGGGGTTTTCGGAAACGCCGGCGGGGCCGTTTAAGATGACGGTTCCCGCGGATTCAATAATTGAAGTATAATGAGCAATTGTTTGGATGCCGATATCGTTTGCCGGATATCCGGATTTTCCCATCTCTTCGATGCCGGCTTCGATACGTTTGCCGTCAACGTTTAGAGCGACATCTGTCGGATACCGGACTTTATCGCCGAATTCCTCTATTTTGGATTTCGCTTTTGTAATGTAGTCGGCATAGCCCGTTTTCTTAATCAGTTCCATGTTCGTCGGGCCGATGTCATAACCGGACGCCGCTAAAACGACGTTGCCGACAACGCCCGTAAAAAGAACCAAATCGGCGCTGCCCTTGGACAGAACATTTTTGGCAACATTCAAAGAGTCGTCTACCTTCGCGCCGCCGAGGACATAAATACAGGGACGTTCGCCGTCTAAACCGCGGTCAAGGCTGACAATTTCCGTTTCCAAAAGCCTGCCGGCCCCGCCGGGTACATCGCGGGTGAAACCGACAACGGACAGGTGTGAGCGGTGGGAAACCGCAAAGGCGTCATTGAAATAATAATCAATCAGCGGCAAAAGCTTTTGAACGAAATAAGAATCGGCGTGTTCGTCAACGGACCGCTCCAACGATTCTTCCGAAAAGAAGCGAACGTTTTCAAGTAAAATAACATCTCCGGGTTCCATTGCGGAAATGCAGGAACGGGCATAAGAGCCGAAAATGTCATCGACATAGCGGACTTCCTTACCGAGATACTTGGATAAAATCGCCGCGTGGGATTTCATTGTCATAAAGTCTGACTTACCCGGGCGGCTCTGGTGGGCCAGCAGGACGACTTTGGCGTCCTTCAAATCATTGATCGTCCGAACGTGGCTTTTAATGCGCGCGTCATCCAAAATCATTCCGTCCGGGCTCATCGGGGAATTAAAATCAACTCTTAAGAGAACAGTTTTGCCGGAAACATCAAAATCATCTATCGTAAAGAAATCTTTGGTCAACGCTTTCGCCCTCTTCGTCAGTCTCAATTTATCAGAGTAATTGATACTTGTTTTCTACCTTTAAATTATTTCCCTTTGAATTTTGAAGGACTGCGGTAACGGAGATTTTTATTTAAACTTCCCGCTTCTTCGCCGCTTCTAAGAGAAAACTAACCGCGCGGGAATGAAGACTCCTGTCTGAAAAATAAAAAGAAAGAGTTAAAATTACAGGTTCAAAACATCCGCAACGCTGTAAACCTTTCCTTTCTTTTGGGATTTGATCCACTTGGCGGCCAAAACGACACCGCCCACAAAGATTTCGCGGGTGTGAGCCTGATGGCGGAATTCGATGCGTTCGGAATTGCCGATAAACATAACATTATGGTCGCCGATGATGTCGCCGCCGCGAACGGCATGGATTCCGATTTCTTTGCCGCGCGGGCAGACACCCTCGCGACCGAAAACCATTTCCTTGCCGCCCAAAGATTCGCTGATAATTTCAGCGGCGGTCATGGCAGTACCACTGGGCGCATCCTTCTTTTGATTGTGGTGGGCTTCAATGATTTCAATATCGTAGTCGGCGAGATATTTGGTTGCCTCTTTCAAAAGTTTGAAGAAAACATTCACGCCGATAGAATAATTGGTTGAAATGACGGCAGCCACGTTGTTTTGAACGATCGCTTCAACGATTTTCGCTCTCTGCTCCTCACTGATACCGGTCGTGCCGATGATCAAATCAACGCCTGCGGAAGCGGCGGCGGGCGCATTGACGGCAGTCGCCGCGGCAATCGTGAAGTCAATGACAACGTCCGTTTTTGTTTCTTTAAGAACGGAAACCAAATCTTTGGAATCGGAAACAGGGATTCCGAGTTTTCCGACACGGATAACGTCGCCGA
>WRDC01000094.1 GCA_009783635.1 Methanimicrococcus sp.
TTGATGCAGCATATGTGCGTTTATCGTGCGTTTATACACTAAATGAATAAAGAAACAATGTTGTATAAAAAATATCGCTTATGAACAGGGGTTATCGTTTCCTCGAAAGCAAATGTGCTTTAATTTTTTAAAAAAATGAAAATTGACAGAGCGCCTCAAATATTTCTCCTAAACATAAACGGCCGCCTTACAAAAAGGAGAAGTTGTGAGCAAAGCGGCATTTTTTTGCCGTAAGATAAGATATTTAAATATCTATCACATTAAAAAAAGAACAGCTTTTCGATTATGAGACAGTTTGAACCGATTTATTTGTTTAATTCACGGAAACGGATGAACTATGAAGATTGTTATGAAATTCGGCGGAACCTCCGTCGGAGACGGAAAAAAAATATGCCATGTCGCCGAACTTGTAAAACGTTATTTTGATAAAGGAGACCAAGTTGTCTTGGTCACTTCCGCATTGGCCGGCGTAACGGATGAGTTACTTGAAATTGCGGGGAACGGATGCGAACATGGGAAAGTGACAGCGGTTACCGAATTCATTGCTTCTTTAAAATCTCAGCATTTCGCCGCCGTCAACGATGCCGTTAGCGATGAAGCGATTAAAGCCGGCGTTATCGAATTTTTAACAACGCGCATTGACGAACTTGAAAAAGCGCTGATCGGTATATGCTATCTGGGGGAGCTGACAGCCCGTTCCCGCGACAACATTTCTTCATACGGTGAACGTCTGGCGGCGCCAATCGTTTCCGGCGCGATTTCAGCGCTCGGCATCCCGTCCAAATATTACACGGGCGGAGAGGCGGGTATTATCACGACCGACGCTTTCGGCGGCGCCAAACCCCTTCCGAAATCTTATGACCTCATCAACAGCCGCTTAACGCCGGATTTGAAAAATTCGATTCAGGTTGTGACCGGCTTCATCGGCGAAAACGAAGAAGGAAGCATCACAACACTCGGCCGCAGCGGGTCGGACTACACGGCTTCCATTCTCGGCGTCGGCGTCAAAGCCGATGAAATCTGGCTTTGGAAAGAAGTGGACGGCATCATGACGACGAATCCGAAAATCGTACCGTCGGCGCGCACGATCCAATACATTTCATATCAGGAAGCAATGGAGCTTTCCTCTCTCGGCGCCGAAGTCCTTCACCCGAGAACGATCGAGCCGTCCATGAAACATCACATTCCGGTCCGCGTGAAAAGCACATTTAAGCCGGACTTTGACGGAACGCTGGTCGTTTCGGAAAATATAAAGTCCAAAAACGTCGTCAAAGCCGTCAGCATGATTAAAAAAGTCTCGCTGATAAACGTTTCCAGCGCTGAAATGGTCGGCTATATCGGAAAGGTCGCCGGAATTTTCACAATTTTGGCGGAAAAAAATGTCGGCGTCCGCTTAATCAGCCAAGGGTCCGAATCCAGCATCTCATTCATCGTGAATGACAGCGACAGCGCAAAAACCGTCAAATCGTTGAAAGCCGGACTCGGCGACTCTTACAAAATCGATTCACGCTCGGACATTGCCGTCACCGCCGTCGTCGGCGCCGGCATGGCCGGAACGCCCGGTGTTGCCCGCCGCGTGTTTACGGCGCTCGGCAAAGAAAACATTAACATTATCATGATCAGCCAAGGGTCTTCCGAATACAACATCTCCTGCGTCGTCAGCAGCAGCGACGTCAACAAAGCGGTTGCGGCGCTCCACTCCGAATTTGAGCTGGACAAACCTGATACCAAAAACAAATGAGCGGGCTGACGCGGAAAAAAAGGAAGTAAAACAATTCACTCTTTCATTTTTGACATTCATTTTTTAACTTTTAAATTAATTTTTTAACTTTTGCAAACAAAATCACAAATGAGGCGGAATATGACGGGAAAAGAATCCACTTATGCATCGGCCGGCGTTGATATTCATCAGGAAGAAAACACCATCAAATCTTTGACAAAAATGATAAAATTCAAAAGAGAGGGCTTTGGCGCGCCGCTGACGGATATCGGCCACTATGCCGGCTTAATGGACTTTGGCGAATTCGCAATCGCCATGACCACCGACGGCGTCGGCTCAAAAGTTTTGATCGCCAACGACATGGGAAAATGGGACACGGTCGGCATTGACTGTATCGCTATGAATGTCAATGACCTGCTGGCCATCGGCGCCGAGCCGATCGGTTTTGTTGATTATCTGGCTCTTGAGAAACACAAACCCGGGTTTTCCAAAGAAATCGGGATCGGCTTGGCCAAAGGCGCCGAAATCGCCCGCATATCCATTGTCGGCGGCGAGACGGCAACGCTTCCCGACGTCATCCGCGGCTTTGATCTGGCCGGCACCTGCATCGGCGCCGTTAAAAAAGATGAAATCTTAACCGGCGAAAAAATCAAAGTCGGCGACGTGATCATCGGCCTCAGGAGCAGCGGCGTTCACAGCAATGGTTACTCGCTTGTCCGGAAAATCATCAAAGAATCGCCGTATGATTATCACGATTACTGCCCGTATGACCTCAAGAACACGATCGGCGGAGAGCTTTTGATTCCGACCCGCATATACATGGAAGTTTTGGATGTCATTAAAAAGCACGAGGTTCACGGCTTAGCGCACATCACCGGCAGCGGCCTGCTGAAACTGAGAAGGATTACAAACCTCGGCTTTGATATCACGGATCCGATCGAGCCGCCGGCGATTTTCAAATTCCTTCAGGAACAGGGCGGCGTCAGCGATTTGGAAATGTACAAAACGTTCAATATGGGAATGGGCTTTGTGATAATCGTTCCCGAAGAAGCCGCGCCTTATGTGATCGGCATGACCGGCGGCAAATACGTCGGAAAAATTGTCGAATCCGGCATTAAAGTGAAGGATTTAGTGATTGAGTAAGCCGAGTGATTGAGTCGGCTGAATGATTGAATAAGTTGAATGATTGAGAAAGCTGAATGATTGAGAAAGCTGAATGATTGAGCAAGCCGAGTGATCGAGCCGGCTCAATCCATTTTTATTTCATTTTGAATGGAACGGAAACGAGGTCTTTTCTTGGTATGCATTAAAAATTTGGAAGTGGTGATCATCGGCAATGAGATGACACTCTTTGAATGTGAAGAATTGATCCGTGAGGTGTCCGATGAAGTTTACTTAGTGCCGGGAGGCTATAATCTTCTCGGGGTATTATTGAAAGGGGCGCGGCCTTTTCCGGTCGGGTTCAAAGACGACAGCCTGTTTTTTCAATACGTAAAACCGTGTTTCGGCATTTTCGCGCTGCAGATGGAAAAATGTGAAAACATAAATGAGCTGAAGACCGATTTCCGAAAGCAAGGGTTTGAACAAATTAAATAATAAATAAAATAATAAATGAAATTGCGGCCTTCGCTTCGCCGGCCGCAATTCTCAGCAATCCGATTTCTTTTTTTGTCGCTGATTTTTGAAAAAATTACTGCTTGACAAATTCCTGGTTGAATGAAATAATTCCGCCGATTTTGATTGTCAAATTTTTACCCGTAAACTCGGCTGTGCCGAGTTTTGCGTTGTTATAGTAAAGGTTGTAAACATTGCCGTCCTTTGTCCATGTCCCTTGGTATGTGCCGATGAGACCGAAATTGGCCGTGAATGTTTTGTCTTTGTTGAACGTAATCGTTGCGTTTGAGTCTGTACTTTTCCATGTTCCGACAATTTTGTCACCGAGGCAGCCTGAGAGAAGGCAGGCGGCTAAAAGGATGACCAAAACTAAAGCAATCGCGCCTTTTTTGATGATAGTATCCCCTCATCTTTATTGATTAAGAATGGTTAGAATGTTTGATTGGAAATCAAACAATTTTGAAATGATACGCTCATATAAAAATTTGGGGTCATGAGAGGAAGAGAGAAATTCGAATCCGGTTCGAATCCTGTTGATTCGAATAAAAACGATGCACACCGGCGGCCGCTTGGAGCGGCTACGGCTGCGGCCCCCAATACCGTTCATGCGGATGCCGCCGCCGCTTACGCCAAACCGCCTGTCGGGCGCCGGCATTTTTGTGTCAAATTTCAGCGATGACAAGCATTTCAAAGTCTTCTGTGGTTAATTTGTGTTCTCTTGAAAAGGCGCCGAGCCTTGCCCCGAATATATCAATGGTCTTGTATCCCAGCGATTTCAGCAGCCACGTTATTTCACAAGGCGCATAAAGCCTTTCGTTACATTCAAGGGTCCCTTTACTTCCGGAATCGTCCTCAAATTCCACAATACTATGACTGCGAAAGGTCATTAAATCAAAACTGTTATTTTTACACGTTGAGTTGCCTTCTTCTTCAACAGAGGCAAAAAATTCATTCACGGAATGGAATAACGGGAAGAGTCCGTTTGACGTCGTGAAAATAAATTTCGCTTGGGGTTTGAGCGCTTTTGTAACGCTTTTGAGTATCTCATAATTCATTTCATCGGTTTCCATCAACGAAAACCCGCCTTCGCAAATCATGATGGCGGCATCGAATTCGCCGTCAAACGGCAAATTTCGCGCGTCTCGGCATTGAAAATCAATCGACAGATTGGCAGCTTTCGCCTTTTCTCTTGCCCTTTTCAATTGTGATTCCGATAAATCGATGCCCGTTATGTTGTATCCGCGCTTCGATAACTCTATGGCGTGGCGGCCTGTTCCGCAGCCGACGTCCAATATTTTCAAGGACTTGTCGGATTGTAATTCTTTTTCAATAAAATCACATTCACCGGACGTCCCTTGCGTATAAACTTCACGGTCGTACTGCCGGCCGTAATTCTCAAACAAAGACTCATACCACTGCTTTTTCATTATACGCCTCTTTCTCTTTTAACGCTTATTTTACTGTTTTTTTATTTTTCAGCCGCATTCGCCGCATGAATAACTCCTCACAACGGCGAGGTGTTTCAATCATCTTCCATGACAACTCATTTTATGTCTTTTCAAGCGATTGACAGATTTATATCATTTACAAAAGAATAAAGGTTCCGCTTCACAGAAAAACGAAGTTAACGGCTTTATCATAACTCATAAAAAAGAAGGATAGTCCCGAACGGATTCGAACCGCTGTCACCGGCTCCAA
>WRDC01000095.1 GCA_009783635.1 Methanimicrococcus sp.
TCGCCGTTCTCGCGCCCTTTTATCTCGGTCCTCCGGATTCCGACAAAAACAGATGGATTTTTGACAACATTCTTCAAGGCTCCGCCGACTATTCCGAAGTGATCAAAGTCGCCGGCATCCGCGGCGAATCTTATTTTGACGAAAGATACAACGGAAATCCGCTTGTCAATGTTGTCTGCCTCGGTATCGGTAAAAAAGAAAACATGACGACCTCCGTCTCCAAAACCGCGGGCAACCGTTTCGTCCTCTTCGGCTCCAAAACCGGAAGAGACGGTCTCGGCGGCGCCGCGTTCGCGTCGGCGGATATGTCCGAAGAAGACACCCCCGCCCGTGAATCCATTCCTGCGGGAGACGCGAAACTTGAAAAGCGCGTCATTGACGCCACCATGGAAATTATCGAAAAGAAACTCATTGAATGCTGCCGCGACTTGGGTGCTTCCGGCCTGACCGGCGCGACCGTTGAAATGGCCGAAAAAGGCGGCTTCGGATTTACCGTCATCGCTGATGACGTCCCTCTTTTCTTTGATGATTTAACGATCTATGAAATCATGCTCTCCGAAACACAGGAACGGATGCTTATCGAAGTGCAGCCGAAAAACATGGACGCTGTCATGAAAATCATGAAAAAGCACAACGTTTTGGCAACCGATGTCGGTTACTTAACCAAAGAGCCGGTTTACCGTGTGACATACAAAGGAAAAACGGAAGCTGAACTGCCGATCGACTTCATCGTAAAAGGCGTCCCGAGAGTGGAAATGCCTTCAGTGGCGCCAAAAGCCAGAAGCGAAGAACTCTTATCCAAAAAGCCCGTCCTTCCGGCCGACATGAAATCCTGCGTCTTAAAAATGCTTTCCTCTTACAATCTGGCCTCCCGCAAAACGGTTTGGGAAAAATATGCCAAGACAACACTGCCGGCGGTTTACGGTGAAAGCGGCGGCGATGCCGGCATCGTCAAAGTGACCGGCACAAAAGGCGTTGCAATGACCTGCGGCTGCGAGCCGGCTATCTGCCGCCTCGACCCCTATACCGGCGCCGTCATGACAGTGATTGAAAATTCAATGAATATCGCCGTTAAAGGCGCTTCCGGCCTCTGCCTTGTTGACAACCTCAACTTCGGCAATCCGAACAAGCCTGAACAGTATTGGTATTTGAAACAGTGCGTTCTCGGTTTGGCCGACGCCGCCAAGAAGTTAAATATCCCCGTTGTCGGCGGCAACGTTTCACTTTACAACGAAAGCGCCGAATTCGACACGGCCATCCTCCCGACGCCCTCTATCGGCGTTTTCGGAATCGTCAGTTTTGAAAAGACGATCCCGTCCTCGTTCTTTAAAGAAGAAGGCGAAACAATCCTTTTAATCGGCGCAACCAAAGCCGAACTCGGCGGCAGCGAATATTACCGTGTTTCCGGAATGGAAGACGCAGGAGTCATCCCTGCCGTCCCGAAAGACTACGACCGGATTGTGGCCGCCGTTGCCAAAGCTTGCGCTTCCGGCGCTGTCTCCACCGCCCACGACATTTCAAGAGGCGGTATTGCCAAAGCTTTGGCTTCCATGCTGACGGACATCGGCGCAGACGTGGACTTAACAACTCTTGACATTGAGCGCGCGGACGAACTCTTGTTCAGCGAATCTCCGGCAAGAGCCATTCTGACTGTGAAATCCACCGACAAAATTGCCGACATCATGAAAGGCCTCCCCTGTATAGTCATTGGCCAAACGACTCGGGGCGGCGTCTTGAAAATAAAGACCGCAAAAGAAGAACTCAAATTCACCAAAGCCGAAATCGACGAGGCCTCCTCTTCCATCGAAAACGCAATGAAAATGGGTTATACGTTCAATTAAAAAATTGCTTCCTCGCTTCGCTCGGTCGCAATTTTTCCTTCCACTTGGAGTCCTCCCGGCGTTTTTGGGGTGCCTTCGGCACCCCGTCCGATCATGGGGGTGCCTGCGGCACCCCGTCTTCTTTTTTTAATTTATTTTAAACTTTAAAGCCGTATTTTAAAAGTGACTCAGCATTGCGGTAAATATGTGTGCAACTTTTCAAAAAAAGAAAAACGATTTATCCTTTTTAACAAAGCGAAGGCTGTTAATTCTAAATAAATGAAACCATATCCCCTTTTCCCCTACTTTAGAAAATGGATACCTCATTTAGAAGAAAAAAATGAAAAAAAAAGGGAGACGGGGTGCCGAAGGCACCCCCATGACATCCGGGGTGCCGCTAGGCACCCCAAAAACACATACGGACTCCAAGTCGGTAGGAAAATTTGTGGCCGGAGCCGAAGGCGTAGGCCACAAATTTTATTAGAAAAAGACGCCGATCAATCCGCCGCTGACAAAAAGCGTTGCGAAGAGAATGGCGATCATGTTCACGACTTTAATCAAAGCATTCAAACCGGGGCCGGATGTGTCTTTGGCAGGGTCGCCGACCGTGTCGCCGACAACGGCCGCTTTGTGGGCTTCGGATCCTTTGCCGCCGTAAAGACCGGATTCGATTAATTTTTTAGCGTTATCCCAAGAACCGCCGGCGTTGTTCAATGTCATGGCAAGCATCAAACCGACAACGATGATACCGATCAAAAGACCCGCGAGCGCTTCGGCGCCGAAAACGATGCCGACGATGACCGGAACAACGATTGCGAGAACGCCCGGAATGACCATTTCGCGAAGAGCCGCGGATGTAACGATATCGACACATTTGCCGTATTCGGGTTTGGCGCTTCCGTCCATAATACCGGGAATCTCCCTGAACTGGCGGCGAACCTCATCCACAACTTTCATGGCGGCTTTGCTGACAGCGCGCATTGTGACGGAAGAGAAAATGAACGGCAAAAGACCGCCGATCAAAAGACCGACAAGAACGAGCGGGTTGTCAATGGAAAGCGCGCCTGCGCCCAAGTCAACTCTTAACTTGTAGTCGGCGAACAGCGCCAATGCGCCAAGCGCGGCGGAACCGATCGCATACCCCTTTGTCACGGCTTTCGTTGTGTTTCCGACAGCATCAAGTTCATCGGTAACTTCTCTGACGGATTCGGGCTGCTGGGACATTTCGGCAATACCGCCGGCGTTGTCCGTGATCGGACCGTAGCAGTCCAAAGCGACAATCATACCGGTTGTGGAAAGCATGGCAACGGCCGCAACGGCAATACCGTAAAGGCCGATGGTCGCGTTAGCGGCGCCGCCGACAACGAGGAAAGAAATCAAAATACCGGCAACGATTGCAATAACCGGAAGAGCCGTGCTTTCAAAACCGAAAGACAAACCGGAAATGACGTTGGTGCCGGCCCCCGTCTTGGAAGCGGCGGCAATATCCTTCACCGGGCGGTATTTTGTGGACGTGTAGTACTCGGTAAAGACGACCATCAAAACCGTAATCACCATACCGACAAGCGCGGCGATGAAGAATCTGTAGTCTCCGAGAAGGTACTGTGTAATAAAGAAGAAAACAACGGCGCTGAGGATTGTGGCCGCGGCAACGCCTTTGTACAAGGCCTTCATGATTTTCTTGTCTTTTCCGAGGCGGACGAAGAACAGAGAAATGATTGTAATGAAAATTGCCGCCGCGCCGAGCATCAGCGGGTAGAGAATGGCGTTGGGGATAGAGCCTAATACGAGCGAGCCGAGAAGCATAGAAGCAAGCAGGGTCACAGCATAGGTCTCGAATAAGTCCGCGCCCATACCGGCACAGTCACCGACGTTGTCACCGACATTGTCAGCGATAACGGCCGGATTTCTCGGGTCGTCTTCGGGGATGCCCGCTTCGACTTTACCGACAATGTCCGCTCCGACATCGGCCGCCTTTGTGTAAATGCCGCCGCCGACTCTGGCGAACAGACTGATCAAACTGGCGCCGAAACCGAACCCAATGACTAAATCAACGTCACCGTAAATGATGTAGAACATACTGACACCGATAATCGAAAGACCGACAACGGCCAAACCCGTCACGGCGCCGCCTCGGAAAGCGACTTTTAAAGCGCTTTCCAGACCGTTTTTTGCGGCGGCGGCGGTTCTGACATTCGAGCGAACGGAAACGTTCATGCCAATGTAGCCGGCGGCCGCGGAGGAAAGGGCTCCAAAAACGAAACCGATAGCGACTTTAACGCTGTACATATCATTTTTGGGCAAAAGCAAAACGATCAAAATTGTTAAAACAACCGCAACGATCGCGATTGTTTTGTACTGACGGTTCAGATAAGCCATAGCTCCTTCCTGGATGGCCGCCGCAATCTCTTGCATCTCTTTTGTGCCTTTGTCCTCGCTGAGAACTTTCCTGGCCAAAAGGGCTGCAAAAAGAAGGCTGACCACGCCGGAAATCGGAGCCAGATAAATCAAGTATCCCAAATCCATTGTATACCTCTTTGTAACTGTAAATTTTATTTGAATGATGTTTATTTGAATGATAATGAATGAAAATTGACCGAATTGAACAAATTTTCAAAAGCAATAATGATAACCTCTCAGCACCCCGTTTTCCGCGTCCGGAACAACATTGCCGGTATGAGATAAAACCGCTTGCAGAGATTCTAAAACAAATAGAACAGGACAAGACGATAATATGGATTGAGGAATAGCTTAATCATATATAAAAATTATTCATAAATCAAGGAAACACGGCGGTCTGTGTTGGTGAAAAACAGACATAAAAATAAGAAACGACAGAAAATAAAAAACGGATAAAAAACGGACATAAAAATAAAATGTCAATAAAAAAAGGAATGTCAATAAAAAGGGAAAATCAGCCTTCGCTCTTTCGGATCTGAAGAACGCTGGCTTCAATTTCACTCGGCACATTCGCCAAAAAGACGATGGTGCGGATTCCGGCATCCTGCGCTTTTAAAATCATATCGATCCTTTCGGGTTCCAATTCCTTGGTGCCGCTTAAAA
>WRDC01000096.1 GCA_009783635.1 Methanimicrococcus sp.
AAAACCGCCCGTTCCGTTTTGCCCGATGCCGACTACCGGCCGCCGGCTTCCCGCGGGGATATTGAAAAGGCGGCCGCCGAAAATCCCGACATCATCTGTCTGATCGATGGCGTTTTTTTTGAACAGTGTTCCGTCGGCCACCGCGAAATTCTCGGCGCCTTGAACAAAGGCATCCTTCTTTTCGGCGCGTCCAGCATGGGCGCTCTTCGCGCTTCGGAAATGGAGTCGTTCGGCATGCGGGGCGTCGGCCGCGTTTATGCGCTTTACAGAGACGGTGTTTTGGAATCCGATGATGAAGTCGCTATTATATGTGACCCGTTTTCCAACCAACCGCTTTCGGAAGCTTTGATTAACATCCGCGCAACGCTTCAAAAAGCCGGAACTGAAAATATTTTGACAGAAGAGGAAAGCGAAAAACTGTTTCAAACCGCGGCCGGCTTATATTATCCCGAAAGAACTTACGATTTTCTGATAGAAACCGCCCGGAAAAACAACATTATCAGCGAATCTTCCCTTTGCGCGTTTGAGGATTGGATCCAAAACAAAAACGAGGCCGACATCAAAAAAGAAGATGCCGTTGCCGTTCTGAAAGCCGTGAAAGAAGCGGCCGGCGAAATTTAACCGCCTTAACCGACTTAACCGCCTTAACCGCATTAACCACCTTAACCGCATTAACCACCTTAACCGCATTAACCGCCTTAACCACCGGAAACCGGCGGATAGATAACGATTTTATCACCGTCTTTTAAAATGACTTCTTCCGCTTTTGACGCGGCGATTCTTTTGTGATTAACCTGAATAATGATATGCCGGCGGATGCCGCCGTCTTTGTCAAATAAAAGTTCCGAGCCGGCCGGATACTGAGAGGCCATATCGGATAGTGCCGTTTTCAAATCCGTTTCTTCGGAAAGCTCTGCTTTTACATTCTCTCCGAAATGTTTTTTAAAACTGCCGAAGGCTGATATTGTGACGATCAAACATGAACCCCCTTATTTTTGTTTTTCCCGGCCGTTTCCAAGCCGGCCGTTTCCAAGCCGGCTGTTTCCAAGCCGGCCGCAAACCGGACATTCATCGTTTCGTTCCGTTTCAATAACATCCAAAACGCCGGTCCGTCCGTCCCAAACAAATAATTTGCCGGTATGGCGGCTGCCCGCATCTGTTATGTATTGAATAATGGCATTGGCCTGCATGGACCCGATAATTCCGGCGGTTGCGCCGACAATCGGAAATGTGACCTTCTTTTCATCTTCCGTTTCCTTCACGTCTTTCAGTTCCTTTTCGTCTTCCGTTTCCGAAAAAACGCAGAAGTAGCACGGCCCCTCCTCCGGATAAAATGAAGCGAGCTGTCCCGCGTATCCCGAGACGGCGGCATGGAAATAAGGCCGTTTCGTTACGGCGGCGTATTCCGCCAAAATGCGCCGCGCCTCATCGTTGTCCAGCGCGTCTGCAATGATCCGGCAGTCACCGACCAGTTCCGCAACGTTTTCGCGCGTCATTTTCTCGCAAACGGCGGACACGTCGATCTCCGGATTGAACGATTTTAATTTGTCGCGGCCCGACACCGCTTTTTTTCGGCCGATATCCGACGCGTGATGCAAAAACTGCCTGTTTAAGTTGGTCACTTCAACGCTGTCGCAATCCAAAAGAACAATCCGGCCAACGCCTGCCGCCGCCAGATATGTCGCCACCGGTGAGCCGAGACCGCCTGTTCCGGCAATAAAGACGGACGCTTCCGCCAACCGTCTTTGACCGGCCTCTCCGAATATCGGAAGCTGTCGGTCATAACGGCAAGAACCGCTGTCTGAAGAACTGTCGTCTCGTTTTGAAATTTGATCCATGATTTTTATCCTGTTGCGCCCGGGGCCTTACCGGTATTATATCCGGCAGAAATCCGTGCCTTCCATTGCGAATTGTTTATAGACGGCGCATTTGCCGCAAAGACATTCCGTGTTGTTTTCTTTTTCCGTTTCATCAAAACAGATGGTTCCGACATCTCCGTTTTCATTCCCCGAGCCGTATGTCGGACAGCGGCCTTTGGAGCAGTACATTATGTTTCCGTAATCGGGGCGGAGTGCGCAAGTGAGGCAGACACACGCTTTTGAATGATGGAATGACGCGCAGACGCCGAAATATCTGCCGAATGTCATATCCTGCGCAGACGCCGGAACTTCCTGTTCCGAACCGTTTTTCATCATTTTGTCAGCCTCCCGCCGGTCGGCCGCTCACAGGTCGGCCGCTCACAGGCCGGTCACTCACAGGTCGGTCACTCACCGGCCGGCCGCTCACAGGCCGGTCACTCACAGGTCGGCCGCTCACAGGCAGGTCACTCACAGGTCGGCCGCTCACAAGCCGGCCGCTCACAGGTCGGTCACTCACAGGTCAGCCTCTCACAGATTTGTTTTAAATATCCGGGGTCGGCCGATTTTGCCGAATTGACAATAGAATGCGTAGTGCCGCCGCCATCTCCTTTAAACCGCGGGAAAATATGGACATGGGTATGCATGACCGTTTGTCCGGCGGATTCGTAAGTGTTCATGCCGATCGTCAGGCCGGTGACGCCGTCCATCCGTTTTAAAATTTGGCCGGAGACCTTGTTGACGGCTTCAAAGAGAGCGCCGGCTTCTTCGGGAGACATTTCCGCAAAAGCGTCGGCGTGCTTCTTCGGGATCACCATTGTATGGCCATCGGCGCACGGGGACACGTCCAAAAACGCCAAATGCCGGCTGTCTTCATAAACTTTGTAACAGGGAATTTCGCCCGCGATGATTTTACAGAATATACAGTCCATCTTTCAGCACCTTTGATTTTATTTTTTAATATCGGGTTTTGCTTAAACTTAAATCTTATTGTCTTCAAAATCATATTAATTTTTGCAGCCGCGCGGTCTGCGAGGTCCGTGCGGTCTGCGAGGTCCGCGCAGTCCGCGAGGTCCGCGCGGTTTAGGACTAATTTTAAATATTGAAACCATTTTATGCACTTTGTTAAGTTTATTTTGAGGAAAAAAGCTAAAGCGGATATCGAAAAATTTTTCGGATCCGAAAATCCGTTTTAATACTGCTTCTTTTTCTGTTTTTGTTTTCTTGTCAGAATAAATCAGAGGGTATAACTGAAGATGGACCAAAATGAAACCCCCATTATTGACGCGTTGCGTGCGTTCGACAAAAAGAAAATCACGTCATATGATGTCCCCGGCCACAAAAGAGGAATCCGGGAAGACGATTTTCAAAAATTGGTCGGCCGGGAAGTTTACCGGATGGATGTCAACGCGCCCGCGGGCCTTGACACTTTTGCGCATCCGACGGGGGTTGTCAAGAAATCTCTCGAACTGGCGGCCGAGGCGTACAAAGCCGATAACGCCTTTTATCTGGTCAACGGCAGCAGCAGCGGCGTTCAAATCATGATCATGACGGTCTGTTATGACGGCGAAAAAATCCTCATCCCCCGGAATGCGCATAAATCCGTCACCAATGCGCTCATTCTGTCGGGGGCGGTTCCCGTTTTCATGGAGCCGGAAATCAACCAGAAGTTCGGAATTGCCAGCGGAATGACGCTTTCAACGATTCAAAAATACGTTGAGGCCAACCCCGATGTCAAAGCTTTATTTTTGGTTTATCCGACTTATTACGGGGCTTGCGCTGATTTGGAACGCATCATCGGCTACGCTCACAGCAAAGATATTGTGGTCATGGTCGATCAGGCGCACGGCGCTCACTTCTCCTTCTCGTCCGCGCTCCCGAAATCCGCTTCCGAGCTCGGCGCCGATTTGGTGGTGGCCAGCACGCACAAAACCGGCGGTTCCCTGACGCAAAGCGCCATGCTTCTGCACAACGGCGGTTTGGTCAAATACCATTCCGTTAAGAAGCGCGTTCTGATGCTTCATACGACAAGCCCGAGCTACTTGCTGATGGCGTCTTTGGAATCCGCCCGGAAGCAGTTGGCAACGGAGGGCGAAGAAATTTTCAGTGAGCTGGTTCATGAATGCCGGAAAGTCAAAAAGGAAATTTCTCAAATCCCGGGCCTTTCGGTTCTCGATGAAAATGAAGGCGTCGTTTCCATGACTTACGACCCGACAAAGATTGTCGTCAATGTCACGAAACTGGGTTTGGACGGATTTGACGTTTACGATATTATGTTTGAAAAGTACGGCATTCAACTGGAACTCGCCGAGCCCACCATCGTTTTAGCCGTCATCGGTGTCGGTGACACCAAAGAAACCGTCCGGAAACTGGCCGACGCTTTTAAAGACCTTTCCGCAACGTATTACGGCAAATATGAAATGCTTGACATTCCCGAAGAAATCGTTTACGTCCCGCCGCAGATCATGTCTCCCCGGCAGGCTTTTTACGCCGACAAAACGGCCGTCAACATCAGCGAGGCCGCAGGCCGCGTTGCCGCCGAAACCGTCATGATTTATCCGCCGGGTATTCCGATTTGCCTTCCCGGCGAACTGATCACCGCCGAAACGATCGGTGAAATTCTTTACTGCCAAGAGAACAGCAACTGTATTCAAAAGGACAGCAAAGAAACCGGTAAGATATTGGTCGTTGACGACAGCGCTGAAATGATTCGGTGAAAACAGGCCGGTTTTTTTCTTTTTTTCAAAAAAACGTGGTTTCATTTTTGAAGTGGTTTGGAAAAATGCTGCGGCGCGCGCGAGCGGTGGCGGCAGCGGTGGCGGTGGCGGCAGCAGTGGCGGCAGCAGTGGCGGCAGCGGTGGCGGCAGCGGTGGCGGCAGCGGTGGCAGCAGCGGTGGCGGCAGCGGTGGCGGCAGCGGTGGCGGCAGCGGTGGCGGCAGCAGTGGCGGCAGCAGTGGC
>WRDC01000097.1 GCA_009783635.1 Methanimicrococcus sp.
AAAATGAAATCATGAGGCTACCCGCTATGAAAATTGCAGACGGAGCCTAAAAGAGAAGGAAGCATTGGGGATTTGGGGGTCACAGGCCGTCCAAAATATGTTTTTCCCGGTCCTTTTTACTGCCCACGAACGGCTCGATTTTAATAATGACATAAATATCGGCGCCGAACTGCCCCCTCAAACACTTTTCAACATCTTTCTGAATATCGGCGGCTTCTTTGACGGTTAAATTTTCATCCACCATAATATGCATATCCATGGCTTTGGAGCTGCCGAGTTTTCGCGTCTTAAGAGAATGGACATTCAAAACGCCGCGGCAACCCAACGCGGCCGTCCTTATTTCATTATTGATCTCAGTACCGAGGGACGCTTCCATCAATTCATTGATACTGCTGTAAAGAATCTTAACCGCAATGTAAATGAGGTAAAACGCGAGAAGAATGGCAATAAGGGGGTCAATGATAATCCACTGATTACCGAGAAGAACGGCAATGCCGATGCCTGCGGCAACGCCGACAGAGGAAAAGGCATCGGACCGGTGATGCCAGGCATTCACTTCAATCATGTCGTTGTTCAGCTTTTTCGCAATATGGTGCGTATACCGGTAAAGCAATTCTTTTAAAATGGCGACAAAAACCGCAACATAAAATGTGATCACGGACGGCTTTTCAAGCGGTAATCCGATAATGAAAGAATAAAGTTTTGTGCCGCCGGTATAGATCATCATCAGACCGACAGAGAAAAGAACGGCCCCGATGAGAACGGAGGCCAATGTTTCTATTTTTTTGTGCCCGAAATTATGAGATTCATCTTCGGGTTTTTCGGAAAAACGTATGCTGAAAAGGACCAAAAAATCAGTGAGCAGGTCGGAAAGGGTATGCATACTGTCGGCAACCAAAGCGACACTGTTGCCGATAACACCGACAATGGCTTGAACGATGGTCAAAATGAGGTTGATGACCATTCCGACAATCGTAATGCGAGCGCCTTCTTTTGACATCGTTGCTTCGGTATTCGCCGGTTTTTGACCTTCCGGCAAATCCTGCGTTAAATTCTCATGACCATTTGAATTTTCCAATATATACCCTTCTATGACCCTTCTCAAAAATTTCCCGATATAATAAACACAATAAACGCAATAAACACAATAAACGCAATAAACACAATAAACGCAATAAACACAATAAACACAAGCTAAACGATGAAATAAGTGGTAATAGTATTTAAAAAACAAACCGAATGATTTTAGAAAGCATCAATTTTTTTAAACAGAATGAATTATCTTAACCGCACCGAAAATGTAAAAGAAGGAACAAGAATGAGACTATTTATTGCCGTCAATTTCCGGCCGGAAATAAAGCAAAAATTTTTGGATTGTACCGCCGGTTTAAAAAAGGAATCGAAAGGAAATTTCACACCCCCGGAAAACCTGCACATGACTTTGGTATTTATCGGCGAAACAGACCGGACGGCAGAAATTCAAGAAACGATGAATGAAGCGGCTGCCACCGTGAAATCCGAGAAGCTTTGTTTTGAACCGGACACACTCGGCCGGTTCATACGGCCGGGAGAATCATTGATTTGGGCCGGCGGCGCATCGGACTCATTGGAAGAAATACAGCGGCTTTTGGCATCCGCTCTGAAAAAACGCGGTTTTGATGTTGACCAAAGAAAATGGACGCCGCATGTGACATTGGGAAGACGTGTCCGATTTTTCAATTTGAAGAAGGATGCCGACATTGACGCGTATTTGAAATCATTTGATGTCCGCTTTTCCGTTGATTTTGACGGCATCAGCCTGATGTCAAGCGAACACGTCAACGGCCATCTCGTCTATCGGGAAATTTACAAAGTCCTTGTTCCTTAACGAGACTTGAATGACGCTTTCGGGTTGTTTTTTTGATTGTTGCTTTCAGATTGTTTTTTGAAAATAATCCGATGAGGACAAATCAACGATTGTCATTTCCTTCACTCACCGCTTTTAATAACGCCGCTTTTAATAACGCCGCTTTCAATAACGCCGCTTTCAATAACGCCGCTTTTAATAACGCCGCTTTTGATAAATACAAAAGGTTGACCTTTTTTTAAAAAAGACGGGGCGCCGCGGGGCACCCCGTAAAAACAGAAGGGTTTTCTGGAAAGATAAAAATGGCGACCAAAGCGAATCGCAGAGGCCGCATTTTGTTCAATGGTTTTGTAATGGCATTAATGGTGTTCTTCTTCGCTGATAACTTCAACGACGGGGCTGTCAAGATATTCTTTACCGTCAACGAAAATGGATTTCCAGTACTTGAACACTTTGGGGTCGAATTCCAAAATGAGAGCGTGGCAAACCAATTCAAAGATAAAGAAGTATGTCAAAGCCAAGTGAAGCCAGCGGACGAATTGAAGACCGTTCATATTCAGAATCGGGGAGAACCAGCCGAAGATGATTGTCAGCCAGTGGGCGATCGGAATGCTGAAGAAGCTCCAATCGACCTTGTAAAGAACGATTCCGGTAATGAAGATCAGGAAGATACACATACCTTCAACAACGATGAAAATTTTAAACATCGGGTGAAGTTTTGTTTTGTAGTGCCCCGTGGCCTGATTGTAAACCGTGAACTCGGGATACTTTTTCTGCCTGCCGAAGAAGTTGAGGACCATGCCCTTCAAACGGAGGAAGTCTTCTTTGTTGAAGATGTAACTGTAGTAGAAGTGCTTGACAACGCCTTTGATGCCGCCTTCCTGCCATCCGTGGGAGAGAATTCCGTACGGAACCAAACACCAGTTGGTCAAAATCAAGACCGGAACCATAATCATGTGCAAGATTCTGGCGTTGTGGAATGTCATAATCTCCCAGCGGAAGTAAATGACAAGTCCGGTAAAGATGAGAACCAACATTGCGATGGCGTGGAAAGTGTGCGTCCAGCGCTCAAGCCAGTTATAACGTTCAACGGTTTTGGTTTTCTGTGCATTTGCTGACATTTAGAAAACCCCTTTAGAACAATTCATAATTTCTCGGAGCATTCTTTCCTGTTGCATCGATTGTGTGAACGGAGCAGGCAATGCACGGGTCGTAGGAACGACCGACGTGAAGGATGGCAACCGGATTGGTGTAATCTGCGCCGCCGATATTGTCAACGCCTGAAATGGCATTCCCGACAAGAGCCTGTTCAATGGGACACGGAAGACCATTTTCGTCACGCGGGCCCAAGTTCCAAGTACTCGGAACAATGGCCTGATAATTCTTGACTTTTCCTTTGGAGTCGCCGCTGATCCAGTGACCGAGCGCGCCGCGGGGAGCTTCCCAAATACCCATACCTTGGCGGTTTTTAGCGCCTCTCAGGTCAACGGGTGCCGCGAATGGTTTTGCGGGGTCGATGTCGTTCAGCCAATTGACGATTTCGTAAGCGAGAATCGCTGTTTCATGCATTCGCGCAATCATTCTGGTGTAGACGTTTGCCGCGGAAAGACCCGCATTGGCGTAAGCCTGAGCAATACCTGTCACCAACGGATCCTGAGCAACGATCATACGCGCCAGAGGGCCGACTTCCGCGGCGATGCCGTTGTAACGCGGCGCTTTCATCCAGCTGTATTTTTCGGTCGGGCCGGCATTCAAGTTAATCTTGTTGTGGTCGGCGACCGGCACGGTGGTACCGTCGTACGGGTGTCTGGAGGGAACGTCGTCTTCATAGAAGGCGCATTGAATGCTTTCTGTAATTTTGGCGGTGTCCAAGTCTTCGAACTTCAAGTTGCCGGAAACGACGCCTGATGTAAAGAATCTTTCACCGGTGGGGCTTTCGGGAGTGTAACCGTCTTGGCCGCGCTTGTAGTAAGCGCCGTAGGAGAGGAAACAGATTTTGCTCGGGTCGCTGTAGCCGCCGATCTTGTCATGTCTCAAACTGGCCGGAAGTCCGAGGATTTTTTCACCGATAAGTTCGGAACCGAAGGCTGCGTAGAGTTCGACATCTTTCCAGCCGTTCTCACGGGTGAATTGGTTGCCCGGAGTCTTGCTGATCAAACTCGACAAGTGGTCCGTCACGAATTTAACGGCCGCGTCGGGTGACTTTGCGTAAGCCGTGTTCTGAACCCATGTCTCGAGCGGAACGCCGAGCGTGAATTTTTGGACGAATTCCAAGACTTTCAAATAGTGGGCCGCCGCCTTTGTGATTTCGCCGAGGCCGGGGTTGCAGGTCACGCCGCCGACAACGGTAATGGCCTGATGAGGCATTTTACCGCCGAAGAGGGCGATTGCTTCCTGAAGTCTCTTCTTTTCGGGGATGGCGTTTAAGTAGCCGCTGCCGACCGGAACGGGGGTGCCGTCAATCTTGTAGCTGAGCGGCGCGAATCTGCCGAGAAGTTCTTTCCAAATCGCTTCGCCGGTTTCGCCCAATTTCAAAGTCGGGCCGGTCAAAACGTCTCTGTATCTCGGGTTGGCCAAATCGGGACCGAATAAGATGTAGATGTGTGTTGCGTGGCTGGCAATGACGTTGGCAGCCTGAATGAAGTTTCTGACGGCCAGCGCGTTCTGCGGGACGCTTTCGGCAACGCCGTAAAGGTCGTCAAGAGCGTTTGTTGCGGTCATTGAGTGTGAAATCGGACAGACACCGCAGATTCTGGCAACGTGAAGGGACGCGTCTCTGGGGTCTTTGCCCTGAAGCATACGTTCAAAGCCGCGGAAAAGCATACCGCCGCTCTGCGCGGAAGTGATAATGCCATTGGCGTCAACTTCAGCCATGACTTTCATGTG
>WRDC01000098.1 GCA_009783635.1 Methanimicrococcus sp.
CTGTCATAATTTCACTTACAATTGTTTTGAATTCACGTCAACTGCTGATAACCGCTTCATCTTTTAAAATCTTTGTCTGATTCGTTTGATTTGTCTGATTTCCGGCCGTTAAAATCTATGTTTCAAAATCACCGATAACGGCGCAAAAGACGGTATAATTAATTACCTTTGAAACATTCATCAGTTTCATGAAAGAAAGACTTTACAGATATTACCCTGAAGATTTCGGGAGGCTCAATTTCCGCGTTCTGCATATGGATTTGGATTTTGATGTCTTTGACGACCACACCGTCGTCACTTCCGTTTTATCGCTTAAAATCATGGATAACCCCGCCGATAAAATCTCGCTGAACTGCCGTGATTTGGAAATTATATCCGTCAGCGCCCCCGGCTTGGAAAAATTCGATTACCGGCAAAAGGACGCTTATTTGGACCTTTACTTTAATCCGCCGGTTCCGCGCAATGACCGTGTTGACATTCAAACCAAAACCATATGCCGGCCGACAAAAAACCTGCTGGAAGGACTTTATTACGATGAAACGCCTGCAGGCGCGCCGCCGCAGCAAATCACTCAATGTCAGCAGTGGGGATTCCAGCGCATTGTGCCGTGCATTGACGATATGACCGCCAAATGCACATACCGGACCACCATCCGCGCCGACTCACGCTACACAAATATCGTTACCAACGGCGACATCGCGGCTCCCCGTAAAACCATCTCAACCGATCCGGCCACCGGCCTCTCCCGCGATGAAATCGTTTATGAAAACAAGAAAACGCCGATGGCGCCTTATCTCTTTTTCCTCGGCGCCGGCACGTACGACACTTACAAACGGGAGTTTGAATATCCCGACGACTTATGTTTTGATTTAGAGCTTCTCATTCCGCCGGGCTCCGATAAAAATTATGCCGAGCAGTCTCTGAACATCCTTCATGACGCCGTCATGTGGGTTTATCTCTTTACCGGTCCCGAAAGACACAAAGACGTTGAAATTAAGAAACAGATTTTCGAGCTGACCAAACTGCGCGACCACTTAAAGCACAATTTGAATTCCGCCGCAATCAACCCCGACAACCTCAATAAAACCATGACAAACCTTTCCGCCATTCGCGAAAAAATTGCCGCGCTTTCCGAAGGGCTGACGTTCGGTTACAAATATACGGGAACAATCTACCGCGAAATCGGTATGCAGAATTCGGATTTCGGCGGCATGGAAAACGTCGGCAACACAACCATTACGACCAACCGGATCATGCCGTCTAAAAATATGCTCGACGGCGCTTTTGAGTACATGGCCGACGTCAAGGCGCATGAATATTATCATAACATCAACGGCTCAGAAGTCACCGGCAACAGTCCGTTTGAAATTTGGCTGAACGAAGCCGTGACCGTTTTAATTGAAAATGAATTCCACGATTATTTCTTCGGCAGCGATTACACCCGCCTTCAAACAATTTTGGACCTCTACGCTCCCGTTTCGGGCACATTCGCGCTGGACGCGGGCGCATCATCCATGCCGATTCTGCCGGAAGGGTTCAATGACCCCAACGACTTGATCACCTCTGTCACTTACGTCAAAGCGCCGGAATTTGTCCGGATGATCGAAACACTGATCGGAGACGGCCCGTTTGCCCGCGGTCTGGATACTTACCACCGCACATACAGTCACAAAAACGCCCGCACATATGATTGGGTTCACGAAATGGAGGTCGCTTCCGGTATGCAGCTGATGCGTATGTCCAACGGCTGGCTGCACCAAACGGGCTATCCGGTTGTTTTTGTTTCCAAATCCTACGATACAGGGGCCGGCGAATTCCGGATGAAGCTGGTGCAAAACTTCCACTACACCAAACAGCCATGGCAGTTTCCGTTCACTTACGCTCTCTGCGACCGGAAAGGAAAAGTCATTCACAAAGACACTTATTTCATTCAGAAACGGGAAGAAGAAATCGTTGTTTCCGATATTGACCGGCCGGCTTTTGTTTCATTAAACCGCGGCGGGTCTTTTTACGGCAAAGTTGTCTCTGATGCGGATTTAAAAGAACTGTATCTGCAGGTCAGAAAAGATAAAGATATCGTTGGCCGCTGGCTGGCTTTTTATGCCATCACGGATATGGAGAAACAGAATCTGATGCATCACAGAAATGCCGACCCGTCTCCCGAATATGTGAATCTTTACCACGAATTGCTCTGTGACCATGCCCTTTTGGAAAAAACGGGCGGTTTATTCCTGACACTTTTCGAATCGGTCGACGATGAAGAAATGGCGTATTACTACAAAGAACTCTATTCCGTCCGCGTTCGGATTCAGACCGCGATTGCAAAAACGCACGGCACGTCTTTGAAAATTATTTATGACGGATATTCCGAAACGCAGGACCCGGAAGAAGAAAAGCTTTATTCCGTCCGCGGTTCTCTCCGGCAGAAGGCGGGACAAATCAAAAGACGCCAAGTCAAAAACAATGCGCTTCGGCTTTTGGCGACATTGGACACGCCGGAAATCCACGCCATGATCAAACGCCAATTCTTAACAGCCGTCAACGCAACCGACCGAGCCGCGGCTTTTGCCGCTTGGTTGAACAGCTCCTCTCCTGAAAAGCGTTATTTGACATTGATTTATATGGAAGAGTGCAAAAAAGATTTGGTCGCCTGGGAAGCTTTCCTGTCTGCGGTTGCCGGCACTGATTCTCCGGATTGTTTAGACCTTGTGAAAATGGTGGAAAGCGACCCGATGTTCCGTATCGAGCAGGCCAATGACCAGCGCGCGCTGTACGGCGCGTTTGCGCGCAACCGGAAATATTCGCTTCAGACGCCCGACGGCCTGGAGTTCCTGAAACAGACCGTTATCCGTTTGGCCGGCATCAACGAATACAGTACGGTCGGCCTTTTGAATGCGTTTTCCGTCATTGATTTCATGAACCCGAAATATTATGTGCCGCTGGTTGACGTTTTGGTGACAATCGCCGAGTCGGTATCTATCGAGCAATCGCCGAGCGTTTACAACCGTATCGTCAAACTTCTCACCGGCGCGCCGAAAGCCGTTAAACTGTATGAAAAGGAAAAAAAGGAAATTTCTTTTATACGGAATGTGGGTTAAAAATTTGCTCGCGGCAGGTAAACATGCAAACATAAACATGTAAGCACAAACATGAAAACATAAAGGGATAAAATGCTTCACCGGAGTTTCTTGAAAGATATAAAAAATTCTGCGGAAACAAAAGCGGCTTTTAAAGATTTTTGTTTTTGGACAGCCGGCCCTTTAATTATTTTTCTTTTTCTTGATTTTCTGTCCTTTTTGCTGACTGTTTTTCTTGCGTTAATCAATGAAATAAATTTTTCAGATACAGATTTTATTCAAGGATTCTTTTTGCCTCAATTGATATTGGTTCTTATTTTTTCGATTCTCATTCCGTATCTTGTCTACAAAATGCTGAAGCCGGTATTTCATTACAATTTAAGCTTCTTCTTCCACGGTTCTGTCGCTTTTACACAAGGCGTCATGATACTATACATAATACTCGCATATGCAACTTTTGACCGGAATTGGCCGACATCCAAATTTTTATGGGCTTATGCTGTTCTTTTTATGTTTCTGTACTTTGTATTTATGAACTTGTCTTCAGTTATCAGAAATTTCAAGGAAGCGAAAAAAGAAACGGAACTGAAAGATATGGCCAAACTTGGAATAACGATAATTTCAGGTTTAATATTTATTGCTTGTCTCCTCTTTGTTGTTTCATTTGATTACCAATTTATTAGTGAATATTTTATACACGACTTCATATACTTCTTCCTCCCGCCAATCATTTTTTTGTTATTTTATAAACTTTTATTCAAAAAAGAAATAATCGGAAGAAATTTTGTATATTTGCCGATTTCAATTTTTATTGTAAATTTAATAAATATAACAATTTTATTATCAATTGTCATTCTTTTTCCTTTTACTGTTATGACATTTACAGATTCTAATATAATAGGCCGTGTAACATTTACCATAATTAGCGGTTTCTTTTACATTGGAATATTAAAACTGATGTCGAAATTATATCAAAAAATCTTTTGTTCTACTCATGACTCAAAATGAAATTTAGAAAATAAAAAGGAACATACAAAATGAAAATTTTAATTCTTTCCGATACGCATTTTTTAAACACCGATTCTCTGAAAGCGGGCGGCATGAGTCAAAACGATCTTGAAAATTTTGCGTTTTTCCCCGAAATATTAAGGGAAAAAATCAAAGAGGCCGATTTGATCGTCCATGCCGGCGACTTTGAATCCGAAGACGCTTACAACCTGTTCGCAAAAACGGGGAAGCTGAAAGCCGTCTACGGCAACCGCGATGAGAAAGCTTTGACGAAAAGGCTTCCGGAAAAGCTTATTTTTGAACAAAGCGGTTTAAAATTCGGTGTCATTCACGCAGCCGGCCGGTCACTCAACGACAATACCGCCCGATGGTACATGCTGGAAGAAATGGGTGTCGATGTCCTCATTTACGGCCATATCCATACGCCTTCCATTGATGAATACAAAGGGAAGTTCCTGATTTGTCCCGGGTCGCCGACCAAAGCCCGTATGTCCGAGCCTTCCGTTGCCGAAATAATACTGGATGAGGCTCAAAAAAAGATCGCCGACATCAAAATCATCCCGGTCGCGCCGGCATCTTGCGGTTATTTGAAATTTGAAGAAGAATTGGTCGGGAA
>WRDC01000099.1 GCA_009783635.1 Methanimicrococcus sp.
CATATTTGAGAGACCGATCATGGAAATTGATGAAGACGGACATCCGTATTGGATTTGTCCGAGAGTCGTCAAAAAGATCGGCCTCTTCGGCGGCACCGATATCGACGGCATTGTCATCGTTGACGCCGTGACCGGCGAACACGCCTATTATTCTCTCTCGGAAGTGCCGCAGTGGGTAGATAATGTTTACCGCGCCGAGCTTCTGATCCGGCAGTATGATTACTACGGCGCTTACGGCAGCGGATTTTTGAACTCCATTTTCGGCCAAAGAGGCGTCACAATGACAACGGACGGCTATAATTATTTGGCGATGAATGACGACGTTTACATGTATACCGGTATCACTTCCGTCGGCGGCGATGAGTCCAACGTCGGTTTCGTTTGGATCAACCAGCGCACCAAAGAATCCAAATACTACCAGATTGCCGGCGCGCACGAGTATTCGGCAATGGCCTCGGCGGAAGGCGCGCTTCAGCACCTGAGGTACGTCGCGACATTCCCGCTGCTCTTAAACGTCCACGGACAGCCGACATACTTCATGGCGATGAAAGACAACTCCAACCTTGTCAAGCAATACGCGATGGTGAATGTGGAGCAGTACCAAATCGTCGGAACGGGAACATCCGTCCTCCTTTGTGAAGAGGATTACATCCGAAAATTGGATTCGCTGGGCATTTCAACTCCGTCAGAAAAAACAACGATCGCGGGAACCGTTGAAGAGATACGCGTGGCCGTTGTCGATGGCAATTCCCAATATTATATCAAACTCAGCGGCGGCACAATCTATTACGCAATGTCTGCCGGCATCGATCCGCGCGTTGTGTTAATCAACGTCGGCGACCGTTTGGAATTGTCATATCTGGATACGGAAACGCGAATCAAAGTCGTCCAATCCTTTGAATGGACGGCCTGACGGCGTTGATATTGTAAATTTGTAAATCTGAAAAAGGAAACGGCATATGCCGTTTCACTTTACTTTTTTGTTTCATCTTTCGGATTCAATATCAGATTCATCTTTTTTATTCAACGTCAGATTCATCTTTTTGATTCAACATCAGATTCATCTTTTTGATTCAACATCAGATTTATCTTTTTGATTCAACGTCAGATTTATCTTTTTGATTCAACGTCAGATTTATCTTTTTGATTCAACGTCAGATTCATCTTTTTGATTCAATATCTGATTCATCTTTCTTATCTTCAATCAAAGATGTGTGTTATTTCATAACTTAGAGACGTCATGAAAATTATGCACTTCCTGTTGAATGCGGGTGAAAAAGGATTGGAAATAAGGATTGGTAAATAAGGATTGTAAAAAAGGATTCTAAAGATTGAAAAAAGCGAAAAGCGAAAAAAAATTGAAAACAGATTGAAAAAAATGATTTTTCCGGAACCATCAGCTGATTCGGGATTCAATCTGTTTCATATTTTGAATAATCTTTTCAAAGGACTCGTTGAGGTCTTGGATCATTTTCTCAAGTTTTTTCTTTCTTTCGTTGAGGAAAGCGAGAGCGTCGTCGACGTTTTTCTCAATGTTGGCGCCTGATCCGACATTGACGATCACTTTTGAAAAGTCGCGGATTTCGGCGTGAACAAAACAGCCGGAGCCGACGGGAATAACGGATTCGTAACCGCCTTTTTCCGCCGCTTCTTTGAGGGCGGAAATCGTGGAAATAGAGCTTTCACAGCCGGCCAATGTGTTTCGGACCATTGCCATTTGCTCCTTAATCGCCTCAACGCTTTGCTGGTATTCTTGATACTCCGCAACCAATTGGCGGGTTTCTTGTTCACTGACTGCCATCATCAGACCTCTGAAACAGTGTCAATGACAATGCAGCGTCTTTTTAAGCCGTGCTTGCTGCCCATAACAGAATAGACTTTCTCACGCGCACTCTTTTCATTTTCACTTTCAATTGTCTTGGTAAATTTTTCCCAAAAAAAACCGGGCTTAAATTTTCCTGTAATTTCAAAGTTTGCCATTGTGTTCACCACTCTTATTGATTATATTTTTGATGATTTTTTGATGATTGATAAATTCACGGGAAGCCAAAAGCCGACGAAATCCTGCCAAGCTCGTAACCGCTGGTTTCGTCTCCGGCCAAATAGCCTTTTGTGTTTGCCAAAATGCCGGACCCGACCATGCGGGACCCGAAATTGACGCTGCCGACAACAGGATCAAAGCCGAAAAGCTTCTCCAAAACCGCCGTTTCCTCTTCCGTAACACCCGGGCTGACCAAAAGGCCGTTATTGGTCACACAGCCGGCCATACCGACCGTTTTAATTCCCGCGATCGTTCCCTTCATCACATCGATACTAAGCGTCTCGGCGATGAATTTCACGATATTGTCGGGGACCTCGGGATGGACCAGACCTGCCGTATCGTTGGCAAGCAGAATGTTTCCGACGGCATTTAATTTCCCCGGAAGATTACGGACGGGTTTTCCGATTTGCTTTTCAAGAACGCTTGTTTTTGAATTCGCCGGAACCAGAAATCCGCGGGAGTTGCCGCGGCAGAGTGAACCGACCAAAGTGCTGTCATTGACGAAGCATTTGTGAACGGTCACGCCGAGCCTTTTCTCGATTTGCGGAATAACCTCGGCCCGCGTTCCGTGGGGAACCAAACAGATCTCTTCGGTACACGTGGAAAAAACCCCGATGACCGGCGTATCCATGACGTTTATTGTCTGCATAATATTCTCATGTTTTATTTATCAACAACATCAGAGCGTTTTTTTGGAAAAATCAGGCTGCCAATTCAGCCTGCACTTCTCCGTCAGTATATTTTGCCGCTCTCACGCGGATAAAGGACGGAGGTTTTTCACAGCCTCTTTCCCAAACGCGCTCGTTGATTGATTTGTCGATTTTAATCATATCGGCTTCTGCTTTCATATGTCTCTCAAGATAGGCTCTGATAATCACCATTGCCTTGTTTGCTCTCTTCCATCTGGGGACAACTTTCACGCCGCGGAGAGGGATGGTATAGATTTGTTCTTTAACAATGTCTTCTGCCATTTTAATCACCTGAATAATTTGTCAGTTTCAACATCCCGGTTACTTCAAGCGCATACTGGACCTTCTCCAGTGGCGTCTCTTGGGATGAGATGTAACGTTTCTTTTGGTCTTGATAATGACCCAGACCGGAACACGCGCGTTTTGAACGTGCGCCTTTGCGAGTCTTTTCTTCTGTCCTTTTAAGTTCTTACTCATTTCAAACACCTGATTATGATTTGATAAAGTTGAATTTGAATTGATGATTTGTTTGTTAAATTGATTCTTTTACGGCAGCCGTTAATTCCTGATCCTTGAAATCACACGCGATTGCTTGTGAGACCTCGGAAAAAGTTTGCTCGTTTCTTCTTCGCCGATTTCACGGTACAAATATTCGCGGAGTTCGGCTTCGTAATCGCACTTTAAGATGACGGCGCTTTCCTCTTCGGTGATGACAAGATTGGATTCAATCATTTTATTAATCGTGAAACGGCCGAATCCCATGAGGGGACTGCAATACAGAATTTTGTATTTGTCTTCAAAGCTCTGAATTTCGGAGTGCTCCAAGCGCGGAACGCGGTCATCGCGTCTCAAGCCGTCGGCAATCAATTCGATTCCGTTTTGGCCGGCAAGCAATTCAAGCGCCCGGCGGTGGATGTAATTGATGGCGCCGTTTGGAAAACCGTCTTTTTTGACGATTTCGGCTGCTTCTTCCAATATTTTCATATCCGGTCGAAGGACTTGGTGCAAAAAGCCCAATTCTTTGGCAATGCCGCTTGCCACTTCACCTGTCGGCAGGATGCCGAAATTACAGGTCACAAGCTGAATTTCAAAGTACGGTTCAAGAAGAAGGGCCGACAAAGAGCTGTCTTTCCCGCCGCTGAACAACACATGAGCTTTCACAATTAACACGTCAACTGATTTTACCGAATTTACCGAAAAAGACTGTTTCATCGCGATTTTCGGTTTTACACTCTTTTAATGGAAGTTTCCCTCTTCGGCGGCTGAACCTGTGCAAGCAGCTGCTTTAATTGTTCGTCGTCAATCATATTTTGAAGCCGGCCGCTTTGTACAAGCGAGATCAGCTGCATTTCCAACTGTTCGACCAGTGTCGGACGAGACATACGAAGCGTTGTTAAACGTTCGCGAGCTTCGGGCGTCAAGATTTTTCTGAGGATTTCCTGTTTGCGGGCTTCCATTTCAGATTTTGCTTGCTCTTGCTGATACGCCGCCTGCTCCGGGTTCATCTGCGCCTGCTGTTCCTGCATCTGAGCAAGTTTTCTGCGGCGGATTTCTTCAAGCTCGTTATCCATTTTTAAAACACCTTCAACAATTCCGTCTGAATGAATTTCAATTTAACAAGGCTTTTTGAATCAGTAATTCTTAAGCCCGGGATACTTTTCGAGGAGTTCTCCTTTCAATTCGTGCGCTGTGTTGTCGAGCAATGAACGGCCCGGTCCGGCAACGGTTCTTCCGGTTTTGGCGGTTTGGACGTATCCGGCGGCTTCCAGTTGCTGAACGGCTTTTCTAATGATTGAGCCGCTGCCTTTTGCTTTTCTGGAAGGTTTGGACCCGCGGTCCTGCTTTCCGCCGTAAACGGAACAAAGTCTCTCAACGCCGATAGGCCCGTCCATGTAAACGGTCCTGAGGACGGCGGCGCATCTGATGTACCA
>WRDC01000100.1 GCA_009783635.1 Methanimicrococcus sp.
ATGCCGTTTTGTGCCGCAATCAGAGACTTGGTGAATACATTTTTTGAATAAAACCTTTTTATAACCCAATCGTGTTTACCTTTCTATTTCAAAACCAACCAACATTTTGTTATTTTTGTTTAATAGAAAGGAGATTCAATTTTTATGACCGGCTCTGAAATTCCGAAAGAATACAATGCCTCCGAAATCGAAATTAAATGGATGAATGAATGGGATTTATCCATGTATCATTTTGATTGGGCCGACCGCGAAAGACCGCAGTACATTATCGATACGCCACCGCCGTACCCGACCGGCAACTTCCACATCGGAAACGCGTTGAACTGGTGCTACATCGATTACGTTGCCCGCTACAAGCGCATGAGAGGATTCAATGTCATGTTCCCTCAGGGCTGGGACTGCCACGGCCTGCCGACGGAAGTGAAGGTGGAAGAAACCCACAAGATCACAAAGAATCAAGTGCCGCGCGCCGAATTCAGACAGATGTGTGAAGACCTCACCCGCGGAAACATCGTCAAGATGCGAAATACCATGAAAAGGCTCGGCTTTTCCAACGACTGGAGCAATGAATTCATCACAATGGAGCCGTCCTACTATGTCAAAACACAGCGCTCCTTTTTGAAAATGTTTGACAAAGGGTATGTGTATCACGAAGAACACCCTGTCAATTGGTGCCCGCGCTGTGAAACGGCGATCGCCTTGGCGGAAGTCGAATACCGCGCCAAACAAACCCAACTCAATTTCCTGTACTTCTCGCTTGCGGAGAATGCAAATGAAAAAGTCTGCATCGCAACCACCCGTCCGGAATTGCTGTGCGCCTGCGCGGCCGTTGCCGTCAGCCCCAATGACGAAAGGTACGGCAAATTTGTCGGTAAAGAATTGATTGTGCCGCTTTTCAACCAAAAAGTTCCCGTTATCGCGGACGCCGACGTCGACGCGGCGTTCGGTACCGGCGCTGTGATGATTTGTACGTTCGGTGACAAGCAGGACATCCGCTGGACCAAAACGCACAACCTGAACATTACAAAAGCAATCGACAGAAACGGCAAGATGACCGCCGCCGCCGGCAAATATGAAGGCCTGAGCATTCCGAACTGCAAGTCCGATGTCATCGAAGATTTGCGCCGCGACGGCTTCCTGTACGAACAAAAGGAGCTTGACCAGAATGTCGGCCTTTGCTGGCGCTGTAAAACGCCGATCGAAATCTTATCTGAAATGCAGTGGTTCGTGAAAGTAAAGCCCGAAGAAATCCTGTCCGGCGCCGACCAAATTGAATGGATTCCCGACTACATGAAAGTCCGTCTCGAAAACTGGACAAACACGATGGAATGGGACTGGTGCATTTCCCGGCAGCGCATTTTCGCAACGCCGATCCCTGTTTGGTACTGCAATAAATGTAATGAAGTGCTGGTCGCCGATGATTCTTGGCTTCCGATTGACCCGACGCGGCAAGCGCCGCCCGTTTCCTGTCCGAAATGCGGCGCCGGTGATTTCCACGGCGAAACCGACGTGTTCGACACGTGGATGGACTCATCCCTCACCGCCTGCCACGCCGCCGGCTGGGACAGCGACAAAGAACTCCGCCTGCCCACGCAACTCCGCCCGCAGGGTCACGATATCATCCGGACTTGGGCGTTTTATACGATTCTTCGCACCAAAGCCATTGAAAACAAGATCCCGTGGGAAACCATCATGATCAACGGCATGGTTCTCGGTCCCGACGGTCACAAGATGAGCAAATCGCTCGGAAATATCATCTCTCCCGAAGACGTTCTCGTTGAGCACAGCGCGGACGCTTTCCGCCAATGGGGCGCTTTGGGCGGCAGCGTCGGGTCGGACGTGATGTTCCGCTGGAACGATGTCGTTTCCGCCTCCCGCTTCATTCAGAAGATGTGGAACATTTACCGCTTCTCGCTTTCCAATATGGCCGGTTTTGGCTCCACCGAAGCCGCGTCTTTTGATGTTTCCAAATTGAAACAGATTGACGAATGGCTTCTTTTCAAGCTCAACAGCCTCATCACCGAAGTCACCGAAGATATGGAGGCGTACAAATTTGACGATGCCTTCAAAGCGATTCGCGTCTTTGCTTGGGAGACGCTGGCCGACAACTATATCGAGCTTGTCAAAGGCCGGCTGTACGGCGATGACATGAACGGCAAGAATGCGGCCAGATTTACGCTTTTAACTGCCGTTTCGGCGTTGTCCAAACTGCTCGCGCCGTTTACGCCGTTTTTGGCCGAAGAAATGTATTCCAGAATCGGTGAAGGCAGCGTGCACCGGCAGAGCTGGCCGAAAATTGCCGCAGGTATTCCGGCGGACGCCGAAGAGAAAGGCGAGCGGATCAAAGACATTACAAGCGCCGTCCGCTGCTATAAATCGGACAGCAAAATGGCTTTGAACGCCCCGCTCAAAAAGATTGAAATTTACAACGCGGCGGTTGATGTCACGGACATTGCCAACACCGTGACGGGACCGGCGGAATTGATGGCGGGCGCGCCCGACTTTGAGTCCGTGCCGGCGGAAGTCAAGCCCAATATGGGTATGCTCGGCCCGATGTTTCGGGATAAAGCCGGCGCCGTGATTGCCGCCTTAAAGGCGCTGCCGCCGCGGGAAGCCGAAGCCATGAAAGCGGCGGGCAAAATCGAAATCACGGCCGGCGGCGAAAAAATCGAACTCGGCGCCGACGCCATTGAAATTAAAATAGAAGTGATTTCAAACGGCCGCGAAATCGACCTCTTGAACGTCGGCGACGCGGTTATCGTGATTGTGAAATGATTGCGATTGTGAAACGATTGTGAAGTGATTGTGAAGTGATTGTGAAACGGTTACGAAACGATTGTGAAACGATTGTGAAGTGATTGTGAAGTGATTGTGATTGTGAACTGATTATCACAACTTGTGATATTCTTTTCATCATCCGTTTTTTTTCTGTTGAAAGGCTGCTCATACGATAGGTGAAAATATGGAAATGACAACTTTTGTTATGTTAATCGAAAGAGGCAAAACGTACAACAAAATTAACAAAGCAATGGTAGCGGCGCATGTGGAACATATCAAGAACCTTGATGACAACGGCAAATTGGTTCTCTGCGGGCCGACGAAGGGTTTTACCGGCATAGCGGGAATGATTGTTTTCAAAGCCGAAAGCCAAGAAGCGGCGGAAGCGGTCTGCAAATCCGAGCCGTTTGTCGCCGGCGGTTACGCAACTTACAAACTCTTTTCGATGCGTGTCGGCAATAAAGAAAACAACTATTTGTTGTGACGATATTGTGACAAACGGAATATGAAATTTTTATCAGTGTTTTATCAGTGTTTTATCAGTGTTTTATCAGCGCTTTCTTTTTTTGTTTATTTTTTAAGTTTAATCCGTTGCCATTTTGAATATTTTAGTCCCGAAATAATCATTTTTTTCGGATTCCAAGGGGATATCTATTTATAGTCTTCCGTTAAAGTTTGGAACATTTCTCATGATTAATCATTGATGGAAGAGAGGACTGTCATGGCTGAAGTTACAAAAGTTTTGCTGTTACTCAAAGATATGGTGTACGAAAGTACGGCGCCGCAGCATGCGCTGCGTTTTGCCCGCTGTTACCGTAAAAGGGGAATGGAAACAACGATTTTAATTTGGGGCCCGATGGGAGCCATTCTGATGAAGAAAAACAAGAAGGGGCCGCAGAATTATGACGATAAGATCCGGGAATGTTTGGACCTGGGGGTTAAAATCAAATGCTGTGAACTGGCGGCTTCTTTGATCGGAATGACGCAGGATGAAATGATTTCCGGGACGGAGATCATCACAACCAAAGAACTGACGAACAAATTGATCGAATATACGGAAGAGGGTCAACTGATTATGTATGTTTGAATCTTCAAGCCCACTCTTTTTATTTTACAGCAAAATCATTTACAGCAAAATCATTATGTTTTAATCTTTCATCCGTTTTTTTGAATGTTTTCATTGATTCCTTTTGAATCAGTAAGTTTTTAACGGGATTTCATATAAAATATGTTTACGAATTCATGGGGCCGGATACAATATGTCTACAACCGAAAAACTCACCGCTGACGAGAAGATTCTTCTTGAAAAAATGCTTTCGGGCGAACTGTCTCTCCGAAAAATCGAAGAAGAAGCCGACAAAGACACTTCCGCAAAACTGCGCCGTTCTTTTTTGGAATCCAAAGAAAACGTGTCTTTAGACCACATTTCTAATTATTCGTTCGATACGGAAGCCGTTACCAAAAAGAATATTGAAAATCTGATCGGCGCCGTTCAAATTCCGCTCGGTATTGCCGGTGAAATCGAAATCAAAGGCGAATACGCCAAAGGCAGCTATTATCTGCCGCTCGCGACAACGGAAGGCGCATTGGTTGCCAGCGTTAACCGCGGCTGTTCCATTATTACAAAATCCGGCGGCGTGACGGTTCGCGTTTTTAAGAATATGATGACACGCGCCCCCGTCTTTAAGTTCGGCAGTTTGGAGGAAACGAAAGCTTTCTATGACTGGATTATACTGCCCGAAACATTCGGCAAAATCAAACAGGCGGCGGACGCAACCTCCCGTTTCGGAGAACTTTTGGAGATCCAGCCGTTTGTCAGCGGCAACAATGTTCATCTCCGCCTCGGTTTTGATACGAAAGACGCCATGGGCATGAACATG